>CALMAP010000283.1:0-22808 GCA_937859825.1 uncultured Terriglobus sp.
ACATAAAGAAACGAGCGCAGCCGCACATGCCTGACACCAGCAAGATTCTCGAAGAGCTTCAGCCCATCTTTCAGGACATTCTCGACCAGCCGGACCTGGTCGTTACCCGCGAATCCAACGCGCAGACCGTGGAAGACTGGGACTCCCTCGCGCACATCAACCTGGTCACGGCAATCGAGAAGCACTTCAAAATCAAGTTCGCGCTTGGCGAGTTGCAGGAGCTGAAGAACGTGGGCGAAATGTGCGATCTTATCCAGAAGAAGCTGGAGAAGGCGTGAACGAGTACGTCTGGCCCGACATCACGCTCGGGCTGAAGGCGGAGTTCGAGGCCAGCTTCACTCCTGCGATGATGCAGCACTACGCCGAACTCTCCGGCGATTTCAATCCGCTGCACGTGGATGCGGAGTACGCGCAGGGCCACGGGTTTGCCGGTCCGGTGGTCTTCGGGCTCATGGTGTCGTCACTGTACTCGCGGCTGGTAGGCATGTACCTACCGGGTAAGTACGCCCTGCTGCAAGGCATCGACATCGACTTCAACACGCCTTCGTACGCGGACCAGGTGCTGAAGGTGAGCGGTGAGGTCTCGTATCTGAACGAGGCCTATCGACGCTTCGAGATACGCGCCCGCATTCGCAATGTAGAAGGCAAAACGGCGTCGAAAGCTACGATTCGCGTCGGTTTTCATGGAGAGAACGTTGGCAGCTAACGAGAACCGCGAACTGGTTCTAATCACAGGGGCATCCTCCGACCTTGGGCAGGATCTGGCACGCAGTCTGCTGCGCGCATCTACCGAGGCGCACATCCTGGCACACTCCTTCCAGGGTGGCTCGCGAATCGATGCGCTTGCGTCGGAGTTCCCCGGCAGGGTAATCGCCTTGAAGGCGGACCTCACCTCGCGTGACGATGCCGCTGCTCTGGCCCGCACCATCCTCGCGGAGCATGGCGTTCCGTCGGCGTTTGTTCACTTGCCCGCACTGCGGCTAAAGCTGGAACGCTTTACCAAATTCGACTGGGACTTCTTTGAGCGTGACCTGAACATCCAGGTGGGCTCAGCCATTGCGATGCTGCAGGTGCTGATGCCGAAGATGGTCAAGCTGCCACGTGGCCGCGTGGTCTTCATGCTGACCAGCGCAGTACATGGGGTGCCTCCGAAGTTTTCTTCGGGCTACACCATTGCCAAATATGCAGAACTAGGCCTGATGCGCGCTCTTGCTGCCGAGTACGCAACCAGCCCGGTGCGGGTGAACGCGGTTTCACCAAGCATGGTAGAGACGCAGTTTCTTTCGGAGATGAATGAGCTTGCCGTGCAGGGTGCGGCTTCCAGCAATCCGTTGGGCCGCAATGCCACGCCGGCGGATGTTACGGGCGCGATCCAGTTTCTGCTATCGCCTGCGGCGGACTACATCTCTGGAACAGTGTTGCCGATCGCTGCCGGAACCGTCGCATAGACGAAGGTCTTATGCAAACACCAGGTGGTGTTGACGTTTCTGCTCGTACATAAGGCCATCCGCGCGTGAAAGCAGGTCCTCAATGGACAGGTGTGCCATGGAACGTTCGCATTGCAGCGCTCCGATACTCCACTCGATCTCAAACGCGTGGGCGCCTGCGTCGTTGAGGTTTCTTCGCGCTTTCTCCAGCCGTTCTCGAACGGCGGCTTCGGGACTGTCGATCGCGACGATCGCAAATTCATCACCGCCTAGCCTGCCGATCACGTCCGTCTTGCGGAAGCAGTCCTTCAGCAAAGAAGCCACGGTCTGCAATGCCTGGTCGCCCTGTTTGTGGCCGAAGGTGTCGTTAACCTCCTTAAAGCGGTCCAGATCGACGAAATAGACATGCATCTGCTGACTGCGGCGTTTCGCGTCAAGCCATTTTTCGTGCGCCAGCAGAAGGAAGCCGCGGCGGTTGTACAGGCCTGTGAGCGGGTCCATGGCGATCAGGTCGTGCAGGCGGGACTGCCTGCGCGTGAATGCGATCCACGCAAGCATCGACAGGATAAGCACCAACAGCAGCACAACCATCCAGAGCGCATTGCCTGCGTTCCACCAGGGTGCACCGCGGATGACCCGCACATCGGAGGCGGAACGCAGCAGAACTTCAGCGGAGCGGGCCTCGTGCGACTCGTCCGCGATGGCGACGCAGATTCCTGTAACTTCCAGTTCGCTGCCAATCTTGAGAGAGGCGTTCCCTCTAACAGCATGCGGCAGTTTTACGGAGAAGACGTCCGCGTCCCCGCGCAGCAGCAGCAGGTCCTGCGAGGTGCCGGGCACCTCTTGCAACAGTTTGCCGCGTACGCGCACGAGCAGGCCGTCGTAAGGGGCGTACGTGAAGCCGTCTGCCGCGGTAATCAACGTGGAGGAGGGTACCGTGACTGGGTTGATTGCCACAGTATTCGGCAGCATTTGATAGATGGCGTTGACCACTCTCGGAGAGTAGGAGGACGTGTGCGGGTATCCGGCAACCAGCAGGTTCATTCCTACGTTGACAAGAGTCTGCTGCTGTGTTTCGACGAACACAGCCTGGGTGCCGTTCTGAAGATAAAAGCCGTTTCCCGGAACCACATAGGTGGCCGTGCCCTGCAACGTGACGCGCCGGGTCGGTGCTCTATCCGCGCTGAAGCGAAGCAGGTCTGAGATGGAGGTGAGTTTTCCTCCGAAGGGATTTTGGGGCGCGGCGCGCTCGATGCGGATACTATCTGCGGTGTCCACAAAAAGGCGTGGCCCGATAAATTGCCGCTGCGTGTTGAAGACCGAGCCGCAAACTCCCTCCACTCTCACCAGGGCGCCGTTTAACCGTGTGATCACTTCCGGCGTGTAGTGCAGCAGGCGCACGGTAAGCAAGGACCCGTGTCCAATGTCGAGTGCGAGGACGAGAAAATTGCGGCCAAACAGTTCTTTCACCTCTGCCGATTCCACCGTGCCTCGAACGGCAACCCACTGGCTGTCCTGCTTGCCATCTGCAAAGTCCGATGACGTGAACAGATGGCTAGCGCGCGGCAGGGGCGCGTGTCCGGTGATCCTGACCCGATGCGAAATGACCACGGGTGCGAATTTGCCGTCATTGGTGATGCCGTCAATTTCAACGGTGTCACCGGCGTGCAGTTCCGGCAGCGTGTCGTCGCGATCGATGGAGATACCGGCAGTGTGATCTGTGAAGAAAAAGGAGTTCTTCCAACCGGAGAGCACTGCCACCGCGCCCGTCAAATGGACGGGATGCCCTGCTTTTGCCTCCAGTTGGGGCAGGGTGCGCACCTGTACCACCGTACGAAGTGGAGCAGCGGCATGGGTCTGGCCCTTGGCATTCTGGCAGAAAGCCGCTGTCGCAATCGCAACGAGCAGGCTGGCGCTCCGCAAAAGACGATTTCGTTTGTACGTGCACATCCGCAACACGGGCCAACCTCAATGCGCGGCGGCACAACGATGCAGCAAGCCCCGGCTTTCCCGCTTATCGGCAAAAGCGTTGTCCGCTTGAAGAGAGAAGCATCCAAGCCGACGGAAGTTGCGACCGCCACGTTGAAGTGCCAAATTCGCTCCAGAGGCCTTTCCCGCCTATGGGAGTTTTGCGGCCTGTTGTTCCGCATCCCATTGGTCTGTGCCTCCAAGAAAGGTAGCCGTCCGAAACGGACGTATCTCGGGCTGCGTTAACCGGTGCGACCAGGGGACGCGCTGCGTCACTTCCGCGCCGGGGCCGCTGCTGCCGGATTCCGCGTAGAACACCCTGCTCAGGTCAGGAGCGTTCGATTTCCATTCCGCCCAACCCGCAGGCGCCAGCCCGTGGGGAAGTGTGGAGTCGAGGAAAACTACGCGCGAGTACGCGCGCCAGGGTCGCCCAAGGAAGAAGGGCTTGCCGTTTAGCCCGTCTGCGGTGACTGTCGTGTGCGAGAAGACATAGCCAGTCGTTTGTGTTGCGGACGTGCGCGACTGCGCCGTAAGGTAGCCGGGCCGGATGATGTGCAGCGTGCAGCGTTCAAAGACCGCGGTGGCATTGCCGAAGATAAAGTCCACACCGCCTTCGATGAAGGTGTTCAGGTAGAACTGACGGCCCATGTTGGCGAAGAGCGTGTCCTGATCGCCGATCAGGCGGCAGTGCTTGAAGATGGCACGGTCGCTGTTGACCGAAACAGCCACGGCCTGTCCCACGGGACCGGCGGAGTTTTCCACGGTCAGGTTGTCCGCCTGAAAGTCGTCGCCGTACACATCCACCGTAGCGGTGAAGAAGGTGCCCCCTGCTGTCTTCGCGCTCTGGGCGGCGGTGATGGTCACCTCTGCCGCGTCCTTACCCATGCCGAGCAGGGTAGTGCGTGGCCGCAGCCGCGAAATCCATACCCGCTCGCGGTAAGTGCCGGGAGCGATGTGCAGATACAGCCGTCCGTTTGGGCCGGGCTCGGGGGCGTGGTCCATCGCCATCTGCACGGTCGGGAAGTCGTCAGTGCTGCTGGTGGTGCCCTTTGAATCCGGCGAGACGCGAACGTGAATATCCTGAGCCATGCAGACCGCGGCAACGCACAGGAGGCAAAGGCTGGCCAGGCACATTGGCCTGAGAACGCGGCGCAAGCGAGAAACGATGTGGAACATGTTCTTATCGTCTCTCATCCTGTCGCAAGCAGGCTCTCTGCCTCGGCCCGCGCCGGCAGGGAGGTTTGCGCGCCTCTCCGCGTGACTGACACTGCCGCCACTGCCGCCGCGAAGCGCGCCGCTTCTGCGGGTGGCTTGCCCTCAGCCAATGCCCAGGCGAAGCCCCCGTTGAAAGCGTCTCCCGCTGCGGTGGTGTCGACTGCATCGACGCGGAACGCCGGGAGAAAGGATTCGTCAATGTCACGCCCGGCGAGAAAGACGCCCTGCTCTCCCATCTTCAGCGCGACATTGCGAACGCCGGTTTTAAGAAGCTGTTCAGCCGCCGCGGAAGCGTTCTGCCTTGTGAGCGACACCCCATCAAGCCTGGTGCCGCGCAGCAGCGTGACGCACTCCGTTTCATTGGGCGTGAGCCATGTGGTGTTTTGCAGCAGCTCTTGCGGTAACTGCCGGGCAGGTGCGGGATCCAGCATGAATGGCACGCCAAGCCGCCGCGCAACACGCGATACGTGCAGCACCGTATCCAGCGGCGTTTCCAGTTGCGCGAGGAAGATCGCCGCACCCGCAAGGACTTCCGCCGCTGCATCTACGTCTGCGGGCTGGAGTCTGTCGTTCGCACCTGCGACGACCACAATGGAGTTGGTGCCCGCATCGTCCACAAGAATGGTCGCGCAGCCGCATGGGCCAGGACTTGCTCGAACCCATTGCGTGTTCACGCCTGCGATTTCGAGACTGGTTCGCAGAGGTGCTGCGAAAGCATCCCTACCGAGTTGTGCGATCAGGGCCACGTTGCCGCCCAGTCTTGCGGCGGCGACAGCCTGATTGGCGCCCTTGCCACCCGGCACCATCGCAAAGCTCGTACCGTGTACCGTCTCGCCACCGGTGGGCATGCGCTTCACCGTCGTGACCATGTCCATGTTGATGCTGCCGACTACCACGATGCGTTGTGCCATGTGTCTCCGCACTTAGGTTACGTGCAGGCCATCCTGAATCGAGTTCCGATACGCACGCCAGGCGGGTACGAACCCCAGCAATGCCGCGGCAGCGACCGCGCTGAGGGCATACCCCACAATCCGGTGCGAGGGCCCGGTGACTGCCAGCGGCAATCCTGTCCATGTCTCGATTCGGGTGTGCAGCGTGATGAGCAGGCCGTAGAGAACGCCAAGTCCGATCAGCGTTCCTGCGAGGGCGATCAGCGCCGCCTCAGCTACGAAGAGCGAAAAGACCTGCCAGGAGTGCAAGCCGACAGCGCGCAGTACCGACACCTCACGCCGACGCTCGTTCAGCGTGGTGTACAGCGCGGCGAGCATCGAGAGCAGGCCCACAACGAGCACGGCTGCCGAGACGAACGAGAGCGCAGCGTCGGCGTAGTCGAGCAGCACCCAAAGCTCCTGCAGCGTATACGCCGGAATGATGGCGGTGAGCGCTTCCGGCTTGTAGGTATTGATCTCGCGCTGCAGGTAGAGCGTGCTAATGCGCGATCGCGAGCCGAGCAGAAACGCCGAGAGGGTGTTCACGTGCAGCTTCGCAGGATCCAGCGGCGGCAGCATATCTCCAATGGCTGGCGGCGTGCCGTCGGACCAGCCGTAGTGCATCGCCTCTTCGCCCAGCAGCGTGATATAGACCGCGTTGTCGATAGGGGTACCTGTGCGCTGCAGGATGCCGGTCACGGTGAACGGCGTGGCGGAGTGGTTCAGGATCGAGTGTTCTTCCACGCCGTGTGCTAATGTGATCTGCTGCCCAGGTTGAAGGTGTAACTGCTTCGCTACGACCGCGCCCACGGCTGTGTCGAACATGCCCTGCGGCTCACGACCGCTTTCAAAGGCGAGGTGTTGATTGCCGCGGTACTGGTAATGCGCGTAGAGGTTCGCGTCCGTGGCGATTACGCGATAGCCGTGAAACGAATCGCCCATCGTGATGGGGATCGTCCAGCCAACCGCGGGGTGGTGCGCGAAGTGCTGATACGACTGCCAGCTCACATTGTCTTTGCTGTTGCCCACGTGAAAGATCGTCGAAAGCAGCAGCGGCAGATCGCCGCCACGCGCGCCCACAATCAGGTCGGTGTGCGAGACCGTTCCTGCAAAACCTGCCCGCGCTCCGCTGCGAAGCGCATCCACGGCTGCAAGCAGAAAGATGGAAAGCGCAATCGAAAACACAGTGAGTCCCGTGCTCAATGCACGCGACCTGAGCGAAGCGAAGGCGAGCCGAAGCAACATCATGCAGCATCTTCTCGTGAAGATGCACTGGAGGCGAGGTTCAGCTCCGGCAGGCTTAGACTGCGGCCGAAGTGACGTGCCAGGGATCCGTCGTGCGAGACGAAGAGAAGCGTCGCACGTTGGCTATCTGAAGCTGTCTCATGCAGCAGTTCCTGCAGCAACTCTAGAAAGCGGTCGCGGCGGTTTGTATCCAGTGAGCTCGTCGGTTCGTCTGCAATCAGCAGAGGGGGCGAACCGATCAGCGCGCGTGCAATGGCAACACGCTGCTGCTGACCCGTGGAAAGCCGCGCGACGCGATGGTTCAGATGTGCGTGGATGTCCAGACGCCGGGCCAGCCTCTCCACTTCTTCCGGGAGCGTCGCCGCGCGGATACGTTCGCGTCGCTCCCGGTGCAGTTGGCAGGGAAGGGCAATGTTGTCCGACACGGAGAGATACGGAATCAGGTTGAATCCCTGAAAGATGTAGCCCATGCTGGCGCCGCGCAGGCGGTCGCGTGCTGCGGCACCCGTCCTGTCGAGGTCTTGCCCCAGCACATGTACCTTTCCGAGGGTCGGCTGAAGCACACCGGCGATCAGGGACAGCAGCGTGGTCTTTCCGCTGCCGGATGGACCATGCACAAAGACGCTCTCGCCGCGCGCCACCTGCATCTGCTCGATCTGGAGCACGGGCATGCCCTTGCCGTAGGCGAAGGTCACGTCCTCAAGGTGCAGGGCAGATGGCGAGGCGCTTTGCTCAGGTGGTTCCATCATTGCGCATAGGGCTTCACGGAGTCGCCATCCATCTCGAAAGAGACGTCGCCGTACGGGCTCTGTACCGTGCTCACGTGCAACTGTCCTGCGACGACGATCGGTTCCGTGAAGCTCATCTTTGCCTTGTGGCCTCCGCGCAGCTTCACGTACACCATCTGGTTCGGTGGCGGTGGTGGCACGTGAATGCATGCACCCGCGAAAGGCACGAGCAGGAACTCCGTGACCTGGTCGGCGTCGTCTTCCAGCGGCACCATGAAGCCGGGTATCGCTACGGTCTTGCGGTCAAGATCACGAGCGGCCGAGGGCTTGCTGACGGAGGTGAGCGTTTTCCGCGTGGACCACGTGCCCGGCTGCGGCGAAGGTGGTGCAGCGACCGCAACCAGCGCAACCGCACCGAATAAGAGAAGCCGTTTCATCCCGTCCTCCCTTTCACTTGGATGCGCCTGCAAGCTGGCATGGATGTGGTGCGCCCCACGTTCGCGCGGCTAACGTGGGTTCATCTGAAGGTTCGTAGCTGCCCCACCTTAGCCGCAGAGAAAGCGGCGAGGGTGGGGCACATGCGCTCTGTCATTGGTCATAAGAGCACGGGCATCGGCAAAGCTACTTCTTCGGAATCGCTTTGTCCTGCGACTGGGGCGTTGCGTTCGTCGGAGGCGCGCCCACCGGAGTGGAAGTGGGAAAGCGCTGCCCGTGCGACGCACCAAACGGGCGTTCGTTGAAGACGGTCCAACGCCGCGCCTGCCGTTCATCGGCCGAGTGCTGCGTGGCGTCCCACATGTCGGCGGAAAGGCCGTTCAGGTCGTAGACGATCTTGCCGTCCTTGATCGTCATCTGGCAGACGAGCTTCTGGCTGCCGAACATCTTGGTGTTGTACATGTCCACCAGGCCGAACTTGCCATTCTCGACGGAGAGCACAGCCACGTCGGCGATGCCGCCCACGGAGAGATTGCCGTACTGCTCCTGCCTGATCTCGTGTGCGGGATGCGAGGTCATCTGTGCGACCACCTGCGGAATGGTCTCGCCTAGTGCCAGCAGCTTGTCCGCCGTGGTCAGCAGGTCTTTCATGCCGTTGTTCATCGAGCCCACGTGCAGATCGGTCGAAATGGAATCAGGCTGGTAGCCAGACTTCACGATGGGTGCGGCCACCGTCCAGGCGAAGCTTCCGCCGCCATGACCCACGTCGCAGTAGATGCCGCGCTTGCGCATGACCAGCAGCGCCTCGGATGGCAGACCGGTCGTCGGGTCCTGCTCGCCGCGCAGGCCGGAGAAGCAGTGGGTGTAGATGTCGCCGGGCCGTAGATGCTCACTGACAAGCTGCAGCAGTGTGCGCTCGATGCGGCGCGCACCATAGTCGATCATGACCGGCACGTTCGCGATGTTGCCTGCCATCACGGCCTGGTCGTAGGGCTTCCACTCCGGCCCGGTAAAGTGCGCGCTCTTGATGCCGACGATCACGCCGGGAAACTGTTTCGCCTTGTCGCCGGTCAGCTTGCCGTCCATGTCGTCAAGGTTGTCTTCAAACTTGCTGCCGCGCATGCCGGAGCCGACAATGTTCAACTCGGCAAGAACGCGGGTGCGGCTACGGTCGATGATCTTGTCCTTGAAGTCGTCGAAGTTCTTCCATCCGGAGCTGCCCGCGTCCACGATGGTGGTCACGCCGTTGCGTAGAGTAAAGCCGTCGGGATAGACGGAAAGGTCGCCCGCGTAGGACCCCTTCTCACCCGTGCCGGTATAAACGTGCGTGTGCAGGTCGATCAGGCCCGGCGTAACGTAAAGGCCTTTCACGTCGATGGTCTTGAGCGCGTCCTTCGAGTTCAGGTGCGGTGCGACCTTCGCGATCTTGCCGTCCTTGATGCCTACATCGCTGTCCGTATCGATGTGGTTGCGGTCGTCCAGCACATGGCCGTTTACCAGCAAAAGGTCATAGGGCAGAGGGTTGGGCGGCATCGCCGGACCGCGCGCGGGGCCCTCCTGTGCGTGAAGAAGACCTGTGCCAAACACTGCTGCGCCGAAAGCGGCCAGTCTTAACGTACGGACAAACATTTGCACCTCGTAGCTCGTTCCAAGAACGATGAACGCAATGCAGACACTTTAACGCAGCGGAGAGGCTGGCTTCTCTCGCCATAGGGCATCTGCCGTAGATGGGTGCCTGTTTTTGTCTCGCGATCTTTGAGGACTGGCCTGGAGGAGATCTAAAAGGCCAGCTTCAAACTGAACTGGAGTTGTCGTGATGTTGCGGCGGAGGTGATTACGCCTGCGCTGGTGTTAGGCACGACTGTTGCAGTCTGGTTGATTGCAGTTCCTTGTGTCGGGCCTGAGGTAAACACCACGGGATTGGGCTGGCCCAGGTTGGTGTGGTTCAACAGGTTGAATGCCTCTGCGCGGAACTGCGCGTCGATGTGCTCGGTGATCTGCGTGGACTTGCGCAGGGAAACGTCCCAGCTTACGAAGCCGGGAGCGGTAAGCGTGTTGCGGCCCAGGTTGCCGACCGTGCCATAAGCCGGAGCGGCGAAGGCCTCGGGATGGAAAAAGCGGGTGGCGCGCTGCGCCGTGCTTCCCTCCGTGTAGAGAGCGCCGTTGAATACGCGGCTCAGGTCAGGCCGCACCGGGTTGCGGCTGTCGCCTGAGCCTGTGGGGTTGTAGCCAAGCTGTGGCGTAAGCGGCAGGCCACTCTGCACGGTCACGATGTCGCTCAACGCCCAGCCGCCCACAACGCGGGTGAGTCTGGTGCCGGCGTTCTTCAGCAGCGCATGACCTGGTCCGAACGGCAGATCGTAGGTGTTGTTGAACGCGGCGATGTGGCGCACGTCCGTTGCCGCTCGGCCGTAATCGAGCGATGGGTCTTTGGGATAAGAGACGAACGCCGGCGTGTTCGACGAGACGCTGGTGTTCCACGCGGTGCCGTTGTCCAGGTTCTTGCTGTAGGTGTACACCGCCCGGAACTGCAGCCCGTGTCGAGTGGATTGCCGCAGGTCGACTACGCCTGCGTTGTAATTTGTGAAGCCACCCGTGATCCAGGAGATGGTGTTGGCGAGACCTGGCTGCGGGCGCGTCGTGTTTGGGTAGTAGCGCGTCCCGTTTGGCACACCCACCGGGCAGTTGTTGCTGCACACGATGGATGCCGGCTCGTTTTGATTGGCGGAGAGGATCTGGTTGTTTGCTTTCGAGCCGATGTATCCGGCAGTGAGTGAAAGTCCCTGCGTAAGCTGCCGCTCCACATGCAGAGCCCAGCTATACACAATGGGCGTGGGCAGATCGAACTGTACGGTATGTGGCGAGATCAGGCCCGCGGAGCCGCCGGTCGGGTTTGCAATCGAGACATTGGTGTACGTCAGGATCGTGTTGAACGGCGGCGAAGAATCGAAACGGTAATCCAGGTTATCGAGCAGGGAACGATGGACGCCGAAGCCCGCGCGTACCGCCGTCTTACCGTCCGTAGTCGCCTTCCACGCCAGCCCGATGCGTGGCTCCCACAGCAGCTTTGCCCGGTTTACCAGAAGGCCGCGCCTGCCCACCGTAGGTGTCGCGTTGATGACGCCGTTGGTGTACTGAAACGAGGGTGCCTTGTTGTCCGGGGAGTTCCATCCGTCGGTGGACTCCGTGCGGATGCCCGCACTGATTTCGAGTTGCGGCACCGGCTTCCACTTGTCCTCAAGGTAGGTGGCGAGCATGGTGCTGCGAAAGCCGAGCTGCGTGGGTGTCGGCACATAGGAGAAGTTACGCATCGTGCCCGCAAGAAATGTGCTCAACGAAGCGAAGTTGGCCTGGCCGTTCTGCTGCTGTGCAAGCAGGCCGGCCGACCGCATCTGCTGTGCCCATGCACCGGCTTCAATCTGGTGCTTGCCAAGCGTGTAGTAGACGTGGTCGTCGACCGTGTAGAGGGTGCGCGCCAACGCGTTGTTGCTGCCCACGTTGGTCCCCGCCGCGCTCAACTGGCCTGTGGCGTTCGACCCGGTTGAGCCCGCGATCACGATGGCGCCCACCGGTCTTCCAGCAACGAACGTACCTGCCGCAGCCTGCACGTCTGCTGGAACCGAACCCACGAAGTAGAACGCAGCACGTGAGACCCCAAGCCGCGCGGTGTTCAACAGGCGAGGCGTGAAGACATGCTGTTCCTGCACGCTGAACACCTGTGCACGCATGGACTCATCGATCAGGGAGAGCGGATTTTGGGTAGGTGTGTGTGCAATGGAGTCGTCGACGGTGTACACCGCGAAGAGCAGATCATTGGGGCCGACATTCGCATCAAAGCGCGTCGTTCCGAAGTCTTCCCGAATGCGCTGTGTAGGCGACGAGTACGCGAGGGCGATACCGCCGCCGAGGTCTGGCCCGTTCGCCACCGGCCACAGGTTCAGGAACGGCCGTACCGCAGTTGCCGCGGTAGCGCGCGAAGCGGCATTGGGCACGATGGTTACGTTGCTGAGGCCCAGGTTCTGCCGGTAGCCCTCATAGTTGCCGAAAAGAAAGAACCGGTCATGCCGCAGTGGGCCGCCCAGCGCCGCACCAAAGTTGTTGCGCTGAAAGCGTGGCTTCTGCGGCAGGTCGAAGTAGTTGCGCGCATCCAACGCGGAATTACGCAGGTACTCATACACTGAGCCGTGTACGCGATTGGTGCCGGAAGCGGTCACGATGCTGATTTGCGCGCCCTGCCGCTTGCCATAACTGGCGCCGTAGGTGTCGGCGACCACGTTGAACTCGCGCACTGCTTCCACGCCCAGCAACTGCCCGCTGGTGCCGCCGGGCGTCACGTTGATCAGGGACGCGCCCGTGTACTCCACGCCATTCAGCAAATAGAGGTTGTCCTGTGGGCGGCGGCCTGCGACGGAGAACATATTGCCTACCGACGAGTTCGACGTTCCAATGGAACCGGCTCGCTGCGACGTGTAGTTGACCGTGGCGGGGTTGAGCGTGATGAGCTGGTCGTAGCTGCGCCCGTTCAAGGGCAACTCTTTCACCTGCCGCTCGTTGACCAGGCCGGAGAGCTGCTCATTGGAGAGATTCACGGTAGGTGCAGCATCCGTGACTGTGACGTCAGCGGTCGAGGATGCCACCCGCAGCGTCAAATCCAGCATCAGGGACTGCCCGATCGTAAGCTCTACGCCGACGTGACGTTCCGGCGCAAAGCCGGGAGCCGTCACAATTACGGTGTATCTGCCCACCGCGATGGACGGTGCGGCGTAATGCCCGGCACGATCGGTCAACAGGCGGCGCTCGGTGCCCGTCTCTTCATTGCGGACAGTTACGGCTGCTCCGGCGACCACGGCACCCGCAGCGTCGGTCACGGTGCCGTCCATCGTGGCGCCAACTACCTGGGCAGAGATGGATGTTGCACTGGCAAGTATGGAAAACGACAGTACTGCGTAGGAACTACGGAAGAACGTCATGAAATGCGAAATCCTTTGTGTTGTCAGCCTGTTGCTTTGCGGCGAGAATGCTCTACGCCGCCATGGGCAGCATCAGCGACAACAACGGAGCGACAGCACAGCGCGCATAGTCACGAGACAACGTCCTTTGCGGGATCAGACAGATCGCAGGAAAGCTTCAGCAGAAGAAAGAGGGGGAAGACGATAGCTCGATCTAACGGCAACAACAACAGGTCGCAAACTGAGAGCGGAACGTCATGAGTCAGTTGTAACCCAAAGCTGGCAGGATGGGAAGTTTTCGTTCGTCCTACGAGTGACTTGTCCAAGAGCAAATGCCCTGTTGCCGCAGGGTTCCAATCAGTTAGGCACATCAGCAAGAGCGAGGCGCACGTACTTGATGCTCTTGCGATTAAAGGTGTAGGTCATCAGAAGATCGCCGTTCTCCGCCTGCACAAGCGCAGGGTAGGAGTATTCGCCTGGCGTGTCTTCCAGCGTGTGAAACATGCGAAAGTGTTCTCCGTCCGGGCTGACGGCGAGGTTGAGCGGGGTGCGGCCAGTCGTCGTGTTGTTGTAGATCATCACCACGCGGCCGTCCCCGAGGCTTGCCGCATCGATACCCGAGTTTGGATTTGGCACATCGAGCGGACGCGCCTGCGTCCAGGTCACGCCATCGTCTAGTGAGTCCGCGACGGCGACACGCGCGGTTCTGGCTGTAGAACGCGCATACAGGCGCAGATGATGACCGTCGCGCTGAACGACCGATGGCTGAATGATGCCCTGGGTAAAGTTCCAATCGTTGGAACCGGGTACGTCAGCGCGGCTTGTACCGTCGCCATAGCCTTTGTTGTTCAGGTCCGGCGGAGGCACGATCGGCCCGATCTTTGCCCAGGTCACGCCGTTGTCCGTGCTGCGCTCGATCCAGACCGCCCACGCGCGATAGCTCTCGACCGAAGAACCGCTCACGATAGTTCCGTTTTTGAGTACGAGCGGCTTTGCGCGGATCGGCCCAAGCAGCCCTGCAGGCAAGTGCTCCGGCACCGACCAGGTCCTGCCGTTGTCCGTGCTGAACATGCGGCCCGCGCTCCATGCGGTAGGGTGCGAACCAAACTTGTAATAAAGCCACAGCCGCCCATCCGCCGTGTAGAAAAGCACGGGGTTGTAGCAGGCCACACCGGGTTCGCGTACAAGTTCCACTGGCTTGGACCAGCCTGCCGCATCGCGCTCCGCACCCCAGATCGCCACGTCAGGCTTGCTCTCATACGTCCCGCCGAACCACGCAGCCATGACGTTGTGGTTCTTCAGTTCAACAACCGTCGAGGCGTGACTGGAAGGAAAGCTGGTTGAGCCGATTGGGAAGATGAGTTCCGAGGCCTTCTGAGCCAAAAAGCAGTGCGTGTAAAGAGCCACCAGCAACATACAGCGCAGCGGCGCACGCGCGCCGTAAGAGGAGAGAATGCGCATTTCCTGACCTTACACGCCTCGCTTCAGGACGGCCATCGAGCCGCCCAAAGCGCGGATACGTTATTTCGGCTCACCTTGCGATGGCAGTGGCTTAGGCGTCTCCATGCGCGGCAGCATTTCGGGCCGGGTTGCCGCGTTCCAGGCGAACCACGCCTCAATGGCTGCGCCCTGCTCCACATCACCCTGCTGCACCCGGTCGTACAGGTCCATATTGCTGTGATGGGTGCGGGTGCCGTACTCCAGCGGGTCCTGCATGAAGCCGATACCGTTCAGGCCAATCCACGAAAAGCTGGTGGAGTCCGTACCGCCGGGCTGCAGCGTCGGACCTGCGCTTATACCTGTAACAGCTTGAATCTCCAGATCACGAATAGGAACAATCCACGAGCGGAAGATGGCGGCAAGCTGGTCGTTGCCGAGTGCCTGTACCGCGCGAAAGCGCCCTGAGCCGCTGTCATCGTTGAAATAGACGTCCAGCTTCGCATACTCCGGCGTCTGCTTCATGGTGTCGCGCGGCGCGAAGTGCTGCTGCACGTAAGCCTTCGATCCGTACAGCCCTTCTTCTTCGCCGCCCCAGAGCGCAACCCGCACCGTGCGCGCCATCGGCTTGTGAAGGGTCGTCAGAATGCGCATGGCCTCCATCGCTACCGCGGAGCCTGTGCCGTTGTCGGTCGCGCCGGTGCCACCCTGCCAGCTATCGAAGTGGCCGCCGACCATGACGACTTCGTCTTTCTTCGTGGTTCCGGGAATCTCGCCGATCACGTTGAAGCCCATCAGGTCGTCGTTCTGGTACTCCGTCTGGATGTCGAAGGTCAGCTTCGGCTTTGCGCCATGCTGCAGCAGACGCGCGATGCGGTTGTACTGCTCCGGCGTGATTGCCACCATTGGCGGCGGGACAGGGTCCTTCGGGTTCTGCGAACCGCCGTAGCTGGCGAAGATGGTGCCGCCATCGCCGTTGTAGCCATAGTTCACTGCGACCAGCGCACCCTCGTCTTTGAGGAACTGGTTCACCTGGTTGCGCAGCACCGTGCCCGAAGGCGCCGCAGTGGAGAGCGCAGCCGCCGGATTAGGTGCGGCATTCGGTGCTCCGAATGGGCGGCCCAGCCTTGCAGGATCGGGCGTCAACGTGCGTTGCTGAATTTCGTCGTCCGTGAGCCGGTGTGCCTCGACCGTGGTGTGCATTTCGATAACTTTCGGCTCAGCCGTCAGCACGATTTTTCCGCGCAGCTTGCCCCGCCACTTGTCGATGTCCTGCGGCCCGCGAATGGGCGCAAGGATCGGCTCACCCGATACAGGCCCGTTTGTTCCGGGTGTCCATGCGAGAGGAAAGCCGATCAGCGCGGCGTAGGCTGGCTCCTCCATCGCACCGTAGTACTTCTTGATTTGCCAGCCGGAGCCGAACGGTCCCCACGGCTCAAGGTGGACGTTCTGCAGCCCCCATGCCTTCATCTGCTGCATCGCCCACTGCGCCGCTGCGCGGTGGTTACGGCTGTTGTTCACGCGCGGACCATAGACCTCGCTGATGTAGTAGAGGTTTTCCATCACCTGCGATCGATTGAAAGCTTCCCGCTTAATCTGCGTAAGTGCGTTCAGGTCGACCTTGTCGCCGCTATCCTGCTGCGCCGGTGCTGCGGCCGGGCCAGTCAGGAGTACGACGACACATGCGGCCATTGCCAGTTTCTGCTTCGCAAATTGGAGTGCGTGGGTCATACGCTTGTGCTCACTTTCAAGGCTGTTAAGCGGTGGAGATGCTTCAAAGGATCCAAAGAAGAAAAGCCCGCTGCCGTTGGGAGATCGACAGCGGGCCAGATTCAGATCGTCTTTAAAAAGACAGCTTAAGTGCGAACTGCATATTTCGTGGTTCACCAAAGCCGAGTCCTGGTGCGGAGGAAGCGTTGCGGGTCTGTGTGAGCACGCCAAAGGAGGAACTGGTGATCGATGCGCTCGGATTCGCGAAGTTCGACTGGTTGGCGATGTTGAAGATTTCAGCACGAAGTTCGCTGCTGACGCGCTCGCTTATCTTCGTTCGCTTCAGCAGGGTCATGTCTACCGTGCCGAAGCCTGGTCCGTAGATGCTGTCGCGGTGCTCGTTGCCATAGCAGTAGCAAACGGTGGTTCCGGTTGCCGCGGGAGACACCCACGCGCCTTTGTTGAGGTACTGGTAGGTACGCGCGGAACTGGTGGTCGTCGTCAATTCTGTGCGCGTAACGTAGCGGGCGGCACCGGGTACAACGTTCGGACGGTCCTTGTTCTCACCCGTGCCGCTGACATTCGAGCCGACGAGGATGTTCATCGGTTGACCGCCCGCGAAGGTGAACAGGGCAGTGGCTTGGTATCCCTGAGTCAAACGCTTTGCGCGCGAGGTAAAGGTCGGCAGAGTGTAAGTGGCGAAGCCTGTCACGGTGTTCCGTGTGTCGAAAGTAGATGGGCCATAATCTGCCCGCAGGTTGTAGCTGTTCATCGGCGTCGTAGTCGAAGAAACATAATCCATCGACTTGGACCACGTGTAATAGAAGTTGGCGCTGATGCCATGCCACGGTGCCTGCTTGATGGAGACCTGCAACGAGTTGTAGTTCGACGTACCGCCGCCGTTCACCTGGTTGACTGCGAGCAGCGTCGGGTAAGTCGTCGCCAGCGGCCGTGTGCGGGTGGTCTGTGCCTGAATCTGATTGATGTCGCTGATATAGGCGAGGCGTCGGCCTACGCTGCCGACATAGGCTACCGTCATCAGGGTGTTCTTGGCGAACTGCTGCTCCACATTCAGATTGAAATTCTGCATGTAGGCCTGACGATAACCGGGATTGATTGCAAGCGCACCGACTGAGGTGGTGGGGCTAAGTGCGGTAGGAAAGGTGGAGGTCCCGAAGACGAAGTTTGCCACCGTAGGTGCGAACACGGGAGAGGAGCCGGCAGGATTAGAGTAAATACCCGTTGCGCCCGTGTTGCCGATGTTGTTGTAAACAAACTGACCTACTGTGGGCTGATCGTAGTACAGGCCATACGCTGCGCGCAGCACCGTACTCGGGTTGTCCTTAAACGGCTGGAATGACAAGCCGACGCGCGGCCCAACATTGCCAAGGTTGCGGGCATAGAGAGGCTCCGGAAAGAAGCCGCGTACCGGTGTGAAGTTATAAAGCGAGTTGCGGTCATCGGAGACTGTGCCTGGGTAACTCCACCGAACGCCATAGTTCAAAGTTAGGCGGTCCGTCATGCGCCATGAGTCCTGCGTGTAGACATCGAAGCTGTTTACGAGATACACGCGCTGTGGGTTATTGCGCAGGATCGTAGCGCCGCTTGTGCCTTGCGGCAGACCTGCCACAAAGTCGGCAACCTGCTTCAATGCCGAGCAGTTATGCCCGGTAGAGTCACTATTCGTAGCGGAGTAACCAAGAGCCGTGCACTGCGCGTTGGTGTAGCCGCCGCGCGATCCGTCGAACGTAAACGCGCCGCGGCCGTTGGTGAAATAGGCAACATTCAGGTTGGCGTGACGGTACTCGCCGCCCAGCTTCAGATCGTGTTTGCCTAGCGTCCAGTGCAGCGTGTCGGTCACGTGACCGGTCACATACTGCCGACCAAGTGGAGCGGTCGCGCCGGTGTAATCGAAGCTGCCTACGCTGAGCTTCGTTGCACCCGCGGCAAGTATGCCTGTCAAACCAAGGTTCAGGCCGGTCCCCTGGGTGTTGAAGTTCTGGTTCCGGTCGTTAAACGTCTGCAGAAAAGACTGACCCGCAAAGAGCACCTGGTTGACCAGCTTGCTGCTGAGAGTTGAATTCTGCACCACGAGAAAGTTGTGAATGTGCATCGGCGCGGTCTGGAAGTAGTCCGAATAGTGCGAACCAACGTCTGCCGACTGGGTGCCCGTTGTGCCCAGGTAGTGGGCGGAGATCGTGTACTTGTCCGTGAAGTTATGGTCGAGCTTGATGATGCCGTTGTAGCTGTTATATGTATTGCGGCCTGCGCTGAGATAGTTTCCGGTTGTGGCGGTACCGGTCTTACTGTCCGCGGGAAAAAGCAGATTGTAGAGGTTCCGTGAGATAGGACTCGGTGTAAGTCCGGCGGATGTTACCAGTCTGCTGGCGTCGTTATACCAGGCGTCGTTGAGCACCGTGTCACCCACGCTGTTGTTTGCGTTCGCGATCTGGATTTCTCCCGCGAGAAACAGGAAGGTCTTGTCTTTGATGATGGGACCGCCGAGCGTGAATCCGCCCTGGTGATTGCGGATTTCAGGAACTCTCGTATGCGCCAGCTGAGCCGGGCTCAACCACGCGAAGTACTCGTTGCGGTCGTAGTAAAAGACATCGCCATGGATGTTGTTTGTGCCGCTCTTCAGAACCATGTTGCTGTTCGCGCCACCGTTCCGGCCCTGGTCAGACTCACCCGCGGACTGGATCGAAAACTGGTCGATCGCTTCGATCGGCACCAGACCGCCGGCCACACCAGCCACGCCACCCTGGTTGGAAGCGACGTTGTTCGACCAGGGGTCGTTGTTGTCCGCGCCGTCAAGCTGGAAGTTGATACCCGCGGTACGCGAGCCGTTCACGGTGTTGCTGTAGGCGCCCACACCCGCTGACAGCTTCGTCATCTGCGTAAAGTTGCGGCCGTTCAGCGGGATGTTCTGCACGGAGGCCGAGTCCACAACGGCTACGAGCGAGCTTGTGGTCGTGGCCACGGTAACGCCCGCAGCTTCGACGTTCACCACGGTGGATTCCGCGCCCACCGCGAGTTGAACACGCTGATTGTTCACCTTTGAGATTTCGACAGGTACCGCATCAATGTTGCGCGTGGAAAAACCCGGAGCGCTCACCGTAAGCCTGTAGGTGCCAACCGACAACTCAGGAAAGTTGAAGTCGCCCGCGCCGTTGGCCGTAACCTTCAGTATCTCGTTGGTGGACGGGTTCGTAAGCGTGACGGAAGCGCCTGGAATTGCGGCACCTGACGCGTCGGTAACGGTGCCCGTGACTGTGCCGCGAAAAGTCTGCGCACCGGCCAGGGTGCAAACCAGAGCCAACGGAGCGAGAAGGGAAAACCTGGAAGGCTTCGGAACAATACGGCGAAATTCTCCTATGCGAGGGCGGAAGACGCGACGGTGCATTCGCATCCGGAGACGGAGAACCGGTCAGCACCACCGGTGCTGATTTTGTTCACCTTCCGGCTACGACCAAATCTGGAAATTGGTTAATTCTTTACACAATATGTTGAAACGTTGGCGGCTGCAAGTGAATTTTGCGCAGGCGTAAATTGTCGCGCCGGAGATTTTAGGGCTTTGTCGCATAGTTCCAGCTCAGTTGCGATGGTTATGTCTTCTCATGCAGCGGAAAGAAAGAACCGTTCCATATACGCGGACGCTGTAAGTTCCGGAGCGCGGCTAAAGTCAGCTTGTTATGGTCTCGTGGGGGAATACTCGCATGGTATTCACAAGCGCATAAGCTATGCCTTCCTAGGCAGAGATTCGCAGGATCGGCTTGGAACGTTGTGAATCTGCTGGAAGAAACAGCCGTCTATGGATGTGATTATTCCGGGCCGCACCCGAGGAGAACGCACCATGCGCATGCAACAGCCTTTCGCCAAGCTCGTAGTCGACAACGATGACGAGTTCGATCCACATGACTGGCTGCCGCCGCTCGATCGGCGCGCTGCTCTGCGTATGCTGGGGCTGAGTGCAGCGGCCCTGCTGACCGGCTGCGGCAGCGGCGGAACTGGCAGCACAAGCAGTTCGGTATCAGGCACCACCGCGAGCACCACGACGCTGAATGCTTCGGCCACTACCGCTACAACGGGTACGAGCCTGACGCTTACCGCAACGGTTGCGCCTGCCGCGGCCACGGGTACGGTCACGTTCTACAACGGCTCTGCGTCGCTCGGCACGGGTACGCTGAGTGGCGGCAGGGCGAGTCTGACGACAAGCTTCAGCACCGCGGGAACAGAAACACTTGAGGCGATCTATGCGGGTGCCAGCACCTATGCGGGCAGCACCTCATCCACACTGACGGTCACTGTAACCGGCGCGAGCACAAGCTGCGGTACGTCCACGCTTGAAGGCGAAGAGGGCCCTTACTTCGTGGACGACAGCGCGTCTGGATACAACCGCAGCAATATTCTCTCGAACCTTGACGGCACAGAAACGCAAACCGGAGTACCTTTTGCTCTGACACTTTACGTGTATGACGCAAAGAACAACTGTGCGGCGATGCAGAACGTACAGATTGATATCTGGCATTGCAACGCCAGCGGCGTCTACTCCGCCGAGAATTCCGAGAATACGACAGGTAAGAGCTGGCTTCGCGGATATCAACTCACGGATGCAAACGGCCTGGTACGGTTCAGTACCATCATTCCGGGTTGGTACTCCGGCCGCACGACGCACATTCATCTGCGCTTGCGGTCGACTTACGATGCATCAAGCTCCGGCACGACGAATACGATGCAATTGTTCTTCGATCAGACGTTGATTGACAGCCTGGACACAACCACAAGCCCATACAAGAGTGAAGGAAGAAACTCCACGACCAACGCCTCAGACCGTGTGTACACGCAGCAGGAGAAGGGGACTATCTTGATGACGCTTTCCGGGAGCACTTCCGCGGGCTACTCTGCAACCGCAAAGGTCTACCTGCCAATTACCACGAGCTAACTTCCTGCAGCTGGTGTGTTGGCAAAGTCGATCCAAGTATCCGTCGGTCGTGTATCGCGCACGTACGTTTTTGTAACTTGCAGCCCAAGGTTTGCGGTGGTTCAATAGCAGTGTTGCGTAAGCTCATTGCCATTGCGCTGCTTGCCCTGTTCGGCATGCCCTTTGCTTCCTCGCTCTTTGCTCTCCAGGCGAAGAGTGAATTGCGGTTGCCCGCGTGCTGCCGCCGTAACGGAAAACACCACTGCATAATGAGCACGGCGGAGCGCATGCAGGCGCAGGACGACAAGCCGGCATTGCAGCAGGTGCCAGAACAGTGCCCGTACTGTTCGGCAGCAGTGTTGCCTGCGCACCATCCGGTGGGCCACGGTGTCTCTGTCGGTCAGGCTATCTATGCCAGCCTTGTAAGTCACCCAGCAATAACACCGCAGACGGAATCGAAGTTCCGCACCGCGCGCGAACGCACGCGTGGCAAACGCGGTCCCCCAGAAAGCACCATTCTTCTCTAAGCCGATCGCACAGCGTTCTCGTGTAACTCCGCTACCTGGTAGCGGAATCCACAGGAATGATCTGCGAGTTACACCGGCTGTCCTGCGTTCCACGCAGGCAGAAGGAAGATGTGCGTGAATCGGAACGATATCGAAGTGCTTTCACGTTGAGCGAAGCCGCACGAGCGCGCCGTGTCGAATGGCTGCGGCCCAGTGCGCCTTGCGTTGGAGAAAACAATGCGTTCCCCTGCCTGTTTCTGCATGTCCATTATGCTTTTGCCAATTGGCGTAGTTCTTGTGCTGCCTGAGCCCGCCACTCTCTTTGCGCAGGAGACGCTCACAAATGCTTCTGTTGCAGGCCGTGTCGTCGACCCAGGAAATGCGCTTGTTCCCCAAGTGGAGGTCCAGCTTGTAAGCACGGCAACAAATCAGAAATATGCCGGCGTTACGGACACACAGGGTCGCTTTCGTCTCCCCTATCTGCCGGTCGGCGAATACCTTCTTACGGCACGTGCCGCGGGTTTCAACAAAGTAACGCGTGAGATACAACTTACGGTGGGCGCGGCGCTCGACCTGACACTGCAATTGCCGGTCGGTGGGGGAAACACGGTCCTTACGGTAACGGCGCAGGCGCCAGTCTTAGAGGCAAACCGCAGCCAGATTTCGGAAACGGTGTCGCAGGCTGAGGTCGACCGGCTTCCCTACAATGGACGCAATTCTCTCGATCTGGCACTGCTTACGCCGGGTGTAAGCCCGACCAATACCGCAAGTGTGCAAACCTTTGCGGAGACGTCGCCCGTAATCGGCCAAGGCTACTCCATCAATAGCCAGCGCAATTTCTCGAACAGTTTTGTGGTCGATGGCCTTTCTGCCAACGATGATGCCGCAGGTCTTGCTGGCAACTCTTATGGTCTGGATGTGATTCATGAGTTCCAGGTCGTCACCTCGGGTGGCCAGGCGGAGTTCGGGCGTGCGATGGGCGGCTACTTCAACATCGTGACTCGCAGCGGAACAAACAATCTGCGCGGCACCGCATACGGCTTTCTGCGGAACCAACGCCTCAACGCAGGGAATGCGCTCTCCGGCAGCAAGCTGCCGCTTACTCAGGGACAGTATGGCGCGAGCCTTTCCGGGCCCTTGAAGCGTGACCGCACGTTTCTTATCGGGAACTATGAGGGCCGCAGGCTCAACACCGACGGCGTGATTGCGATCATTCCTACGCAGGCGGCGGCGGTGAACACGCGTTTGAATGCCATCGGATTTACCGGGCCCAGGCTCCCCGTTGGAACGGGCGCGGCCACGCTTTATCCCACCACGGTGCACACCGACAACGCATTT
>CALMAP010000283.1:22818-33166 GCA_937859825.1 uncultured Terriglobus sp.
CCGACCAGTTCACCGCCCGGTACAGTTACTACCGGCTCGATGCCGTGAATGCGCGAGGCGCGGGTGCATTGGCGGACGTGAGCTATGGTACTGCGGTGCGCGACGAAAACCACACGATTGCGGTGAGTAACATAGCCACGCTGTCCTCCCACACCTTTAATGAGACGCGGGGTCAATTTACGCATGACAGCCTCAACGCGCCGTCGAACACGCAGAACAGCCCGGCCATTGCGATTAGTGGTGTTGCCACCTTCGGGCGGTTCTCCTCTTCGCCAACGGCGCGGCTCAACTCGCTGTATGAAGCTGTGAACAACCTGGTAATGCAGCGCGGCGCGCACACGGTCAAGACCGGTGTCGACTTCCTCTTCAACGACGATACGATTACCTTTCCCATGGCGATTGCGGGTTCGTACACCTTCGCCTCGCTGGCCGCATTTCAGGCGGGCAGCCGGTCCTACTCGACCTACGCGCAGAACTTCGGAACACCGTTCGTACAGCAGAACAACCCGAACGTCGGCTTCTACGCGCAGGATGAGTGGAAGGTAGTTCCGGCGTTCACGTTGAATCTTGGGCTGCGGTACGATCTGCAGTTTCTGCGAACGATCAAGACTGACACCAACAACATCTCGCCGCGGATTGGCTTTGCCTGGTCACCCTTCGCAGACCGCAGCACCGTCGTTCGCGGCAGCTTCGGGCTCTTCTATGATCGTGTGCCGCTGCGCGCGCTTGCGAATGCGCTGCTCTCAGCGGGGAACACCACGGATCCGACGCAAGGCCGCCTGCTGCAGTACTCCTACGTGTCGACTGATACCGGTGCGCCCGCGTTTCCAAACGTTTCCCTCACGCCAAACCCGGGCTCGAAGATCAGCTACGCGCTGATGGACCGGAGCATCCAGAACGCCTACTCCGAGCAGGCCAGCCTCGGCGTGGAGCAGCAAATGTTTCGGAGCGGTACGATCGGCATCAGCTATCAGCACGCACGTGGCCTGCACCTGCTCTCGTCGTACAACACCAACATCAATCCGGACGGCACGCGGCCAGACACCACTCGCGGCAATATCAAGCCCTACGTTGGCCGCTTCGATTCCTACTATGACGGCCTGGCGGTCTCGTTCGTGCAGCGTCCTGTTGCATGGGGTTCGGCGCGTATTTCGTACACATGGTCGAAGGCCCTTGACAACGTTGGCGAGTTTTTCTTCAGCTCGCCGATCAACAACTTCGATTTCGGCATGGACCGCAGCCGCTCCGACGACGACCAGCGGCACCGCTTGGTCTTTGATGCCACGGTGCATTCCCCAACGACGGAGGCGCACAGCGTCGCTGCGCACCTCGGGCATGACTGGAGATTCGGAGGCATTCTGCAGTACTACTCGCGGCTGCCGTTCAACGTCACCACGGGTGGGCAGACGAAGCAGCAAACGAGTCAGCGCCCATGCGCCGCGGGTTACACGCTTGCGGCAGGGGATGGGACCAATCCTTGCACCGAGGCGTTGCGCGGCGCGGTGATCGGTCGCAATGTTGGCACCGGCTTCGACTTCTTCAGTCTGAGCGTGCGGTTAAGCCGCACCTTTGGCATAACCGAGCGGCTGAAGCTGGAGACCATTGCCGAATCCTTCAATGGCTTGAACCACCGCAACGACATGGTCCCGAACGGCACCTTCGGCACGGGTGTTTACCCGGTCGCGCCAAGCGCATCGTTCGGCCAGGCGACGGCGGTGGGCGATCCACGCAGCGTGCAACTGGCTGCGCGGCTCAGCTTCTAGGATGGAGTAACGTACTGCTCAGCATGTACAAACAGCTTATGAAGTCTGTTGCTTTCGCGTTGTGCGTTCTTACCGTCCAGATTGCCTGCTTCGCCCAAAGACCCAAGCCGCCAGCGCTACAAAATGCTGAGAAGGCGGCTGCCGCATTGCAGCGATGGTACGTCGACCGTACCGGCCTGTATACGACCACCGGCTGGTGGAATGCGGCGAATGCAACGACCGCATTGGTCGACCTGATGCGGGCCGGCGGCTCCAGGGCGAACGAAGCGGTGCTTGCCCGTACATTTACCCAGGCGCAGATCGCCGTGCCTAAGGCGGAGCAGACGGGTGCGTTGGAAAAGATGACGGGCATGCCCGGCTTTCTCAACGACTACTACGACGACGAAGGCTGGTGGGCCCTCGCGTGGATCGACGCTTACGACCTGACACGGCAACCGCGTTATCTCGGCATGGCGCAAGCCATCTTCACCGACATGGCTGGCGGCTGGGACAGTACCTGCGGCGGCGGCATCTGGTGGAGCAAGGAACGGAACTACAAGAATGCCATCGCGAACGAGTTGTTCTTTTCCGTCGCGACCCACCTTGCTGTGCGGGCGCAGGCGGACAGCCGGCAGACTTACACAGACTGGGCCGAGAAGGAGTGGCGCTGGTTCACAGTCTCCGGCATGATCAATGCGGAACACCTTGTGAACGATGGAATCACCATCGACAAGGCAACCGGTGTCTGCCGCAATAACGGCAGAACGGTGTGGACCTACAACCAGGGCGTGGTGCTGGGTGCCTTGGCGGAGTGGTCGCGGATGACGGACGACCCCATGTTGCTGATGCAGGCGCGTGTGCTGGCAGACGCAGGTCTGGCCCACCTGACGGACGATGCAGGCGTGCTGCACGATGTCTGTGAGCCCGCAAGCTGCGGAGCGGACGCGCCGCAGTTCAAAGGCATCTTTATGCGCAACCTGCGCGCTCTGAATGGCCTCGTGCACGAGCCGCGATACACCGCGTTCTTTCGGACAAACGCCGACAGCATTTGGTCGAAAGATCGCGTGCACGACGACCAGTTTGGGCTGGTGTGGTCGGGTCCGGCATTGCCCGCGGATGCATCGACGCAAAGTTCCGCGCTGGATGCGCTCGTCGCTTCACTCCCAATCCGCGAATGAGAACGTAGCATTCGCAGGCAAATGGACGAACTCAATAAAGCGGATGGTGACAGCAATGCCGTTCCTTTCAGAAACGGTTCGGGCGGCGTAAGTTCCAGCGTGGGGTCGGCGCCGAATGTAACGCGCTCGCTCGCAGAGTTTCTGAAAATTCATCCTGAGCGTAGCGAAGCGTCTGCTGCTTGCCAATGCAGCCCCTTCTTTGAAGGAAAGCTGGTCCCCCTCCACTCCGCTCTGGTCGGAAGGACACGTCGATAGGACGATGGCAGGTTCCTAGAACCTATTTCAGATTCTCCGATTTCGCTCGCCATTTCGCCGCAAGCGGCTTATCGTCAAGCGCCTTGATAAAGAGGCCGCCCACCACGCTGCGTGCCTGAAAGCCGCTCTTCTCACTGCTCACGGTGTCGTACCAGTCCGTCATCGGGACGCGGCTGGTCGTCTCGTTCGCCCACTTGTACATCGGGTCCACGATGCTGTTGAAGTCGGCGGAATTGTCGGCAAGGGTGGCCGTCCACATCTCCCAGTCCAGCTTGGTGTAGGTCTGGCGACTGTCCAGTGGCAGGCCATAGCGGTTCAGCTTTGTCTGGTAGAAGGCCATCTCCGTCTCACGAACGTTCTTTGGAAAGAGCGCATACCCCAGCACCTTGTCCCAAACGAGGTTGTACTTCTGGCTCCACGTGCCCGGGCTTTCAAAGCCGAGCTTGTAGTGGTCGCCTTCTTTTGCGAGCGTGATCCACTTCTTCGCGTAGTCCTTCGCAACTGCATCGTACTGCTTCGCTTCGGAATCGTGATGCAGCAGCTTCGCCAGATCGGCATAGGCTTCGAGAGCGTCGATGGCTTTGATGGAGAGGTTTGCGTTGTGCGCAACGTGACCGGCAAAGTCGTCCGTGGTCAACTGTCGCTCCGGATCAAGGCCGTGTTCTTTCAGGTAATTGGCCCATTGGGTGAGTATCGGCCAGAACTTTTCCGCAAGGGCAGTGCTCTTCTCTGTACGCGCGATCGCGTCTACCAGAATCAGCATGTTGCCGGATTCCTCGACGGGCATCTGGTTTTCTTCCGTTTTTTCCCCGCCTCCATACTCCTGCCCGTTTGCAAGAGGATATTGACCAAGATCATGCGGTGCAAAAGGAAAGTGCCAGTGGTTCGGCATTGCCGAGTACCGCAGCACGGGCAGCACCTGTGCCTCCAGCAGCTTCGGGTTGAAGAACAGGAAGAGCGGCGCGGAAGGGTAGAGAACGTCCACTGTTGCCATGTCGCCGTTGGAGAAGTTCTCCTTCGCGAAGAGCATGGGCGTGCCGTCTTCCGCCGCGACCAGCTTGTGCGCGGCGATCGATTGCCGGTAAGCGAGCGTGCACAGCCATGCATAATGTTCGCCCGCGGAGCGTGTCAGGTCTGCGATCAGATCACGATCGAAGGCAACACCGCGTGCTTCAAGCGCGGGCTGCTCCCGCACCGCTTCATCCAGCATGGTGCTCACGGGTTTGTTGTTGCGCTGCCAGTACGGGCGCAGGTTCCGGCCCATCACCTGGATGGAATAGTTGTCCGTGTAGCTGACCAGAACGGATTTCGAGACGGGCTGCGCGCTGATCTTGCCCAGCGGCAGCGCCACGGCCATTCTTGGCGCGTTACGTCCCTGCGCCACGGGGCCGTCCATTGCGTCGGGCGCGGCCAGTGTGCCGGAGTCTGCAAACTCCCGCTCAGGATGTTCGCTGATGCTGGTGGCTGCCTCCTCGTTGTTGGGTACAGCGAGATGAAAGTACCCCCAGTCGATGCGCAGGTCGTCACCGGAACGGTTCAGCACAGACTGGTCTTTCGTGCCGACGGACAGCACCCTGGTGGATGTTGTGTGGTTTCGGCTAAAGACGATCTGCTGGCCCTCATAGCTGGTGGCGATGCCGCCATCCGCCTCCAAAAACACTGCAACGTCATGCGATCCGCTGTCCAGCGCGTGCGCCGTCCACGTCACATAGGTTACGGGCCTCGAGAGGATGTCCATGTCGTCCAGAAACGCCGGGGTAAAGAAGGTGAGGTCGATTTGCACCGCCGCGTTTTTAAAGCTGTAGCGCGTGTGCGTCGGCGTCAGTTCCTGCGATGCCTGTTCCATTGCCGGGACACGGTCGGGATCGCGGCCGAGAATGCGGAAGGTTTGACCGTCGACGCGGACAAGGCCCACCAACGGCTGGGGGTGGCCGGTCCAGTGCCGCGTGGGCGAGTCGGTGAGCTTATCCGTATTGGACCAGATGCTGAAGTAGGGATCGTGCGCGATCAACGGTGTCGCGGGTGGCCGCCTGGTCGACTGTGCCGAAACGGTAAGGGTGCATAGTGCGGCAAGAGCGATGCAGCGGACGGTCCTGATCATCAGCGGGGAACTCCAGATGGTGAAATACGTGGGAACGATTCGTGACTCTTGCATTATGCGTGTACGCTCATGCAGAAGTCTCGCTTCTTCTTACAAGCGTCATCGGATTGCTGATTTTGGCAGGCTGGATGTTTGCAGAGAATGCAGGCTGGCGGTGCACCAATCTGTCTATTACGCTGGCTGATCAAGCCAGGACATCTGGAGAACTCTGGTGAGTAGAAAGCCTTTCCTGCCCACGTCCGTATCCCGCCGCAGCTTTCTCAAGGCTTCCGCTAGTTTGACGTTGGCCGGTAGCGCACTTGAGGCCTCTGCCGTCGCAGAGCAAAACGGAACAGGCCGAGGTGCGGCTCCCGCCGCAGACACGACGCACAGCCCGGTAACGCTGGTAAACATTCTTCAAGGCACCGACTCCACGCCTGCTTTCTCGCGGGGAAACACGCTGCCCATTGCGGCGCACCCGTTTGGCATGGCGCACTGGACGCTGCAGTCCAACGCCAACGGTCCGTGGATGTTTGCACCGGGCCAACGGCGCATTCAAGGCTTCCGCTGCACACATCAGCTCAGCCCTTGGCTCTCGGATTACGGGCAGGCCGTATTTCTGCCCTTCTGCGGCGAGATCGACCCGGAGGCGTCCAGCCGCTCCACGTCGTACCGGCCAGAGTCATCGACGCTGTTGCCGCACACGCTGCGCATGCGGCTGATGCGCTACTCCATTGACGCGGAGCTGCTGCCGACGGAGCGTTGCTGCATGATCACGGCCCGCTACACCAAGCCACAGAAGCCGGGCTTTCTCTTCGAGGCTCCAGGCAAAGAAGCGCCCACGGTACAGGAGAACAAGGCGGAGCGAACAATTGCCTTTACCTCCACCGCAAACTCGGGCGGCGTTCCGCAAGGGTTCGCGACTTACTACGCGATGCATTTCTCTGAGCCGTGGACGAGCTACGAACTCAAGGAAGCGAAGGGCCACCACGCAGGTGTTCTCACGTTTGCCGAGAAGACAAAGTACGTCGAGGTGCGAATCGGCACCTCATTCATTTCATTCGAGCAGGCCCGGCGCAACCTTGACCGTGAGCTTGGCACGCGCTCGCCGGAGGAGGTACGTACCGCCTCGGAAAAGATTTGGAATGACTCGCTGCGACGTATCGAAATCGAGGGTGCCACGCCGGAGCAGCAGCGCACCTTCTACTCGTGCCTGTATCGCACGTTGCTCTTCCCACGCATGTGGCACGAGCCGGACGCATCCGGCGCAATGCAGCACCGCAGCCCCTTCAACGGGGAGGTGCTGCCCGGTGTGATGTATGCCGACCACGGTTACTGGGACGTCTACCGCGCCTGGTACCCCATGATGACGGTGCTGTTTCCTGAGCGGCTTGGTGAGATCCTGCAGGCATGGGTGAACGCCTACAAGGAAGGCGGCTGGCTGCCGCAGTTTCCTTGTCCGGGATACCGCGCCTGCATGACAGGCAGCCTGATCGATTCGTTGTTCGGCGAGGCCGCGGTCAAAGGGATTAAGGGCTTCGATCTGGCCGGCGCCTATGACGGCCTGAAGAAGCATGCAACCCAGCCGGGCAACCCTGACGCTGGGTACGGGAGGCGAGGCCTGCCGGAGTATCTGAAGTACGGCTACTGCCCCGCGGGCATGGTGGACCAGTCCGCCGCGGAAACGGTCGACGCAGCCTACGGCGACTACTGCATCGCGCAGGTGGCGAAGGTGCTCGGTAAAGACGCGGACGCACAGATGTTCTTCAAGCGGTCTGAAAACTGGAAGCATCTCTTCGACAAGAAGACCGGGTTTATTCGCGGCAGGAAGGCCGATGGAAGCTGGCTTGAGCCGTTCGATCCGGTCACGTGGGGCGACCCTTACGTGGAAGGAGCGGCGTGGCAGCACCGCTGGGACGTGCCGCACGACATGCCCGGCCTGATCGCGGCGCTCGGGGGCAAGGCGAAAGCAGTCGAGGCGCTGGACGAGATGCTCTCCATGCCGCCGACATTCAACACCGGCGTGTACGGCACGGAGATCCACGAGATGTCTGAGATGGCTGCGCTCAACTTTGGTCAGTACTCGCATAACAACCAGCCGGTACATCACGTGCTTGCGGTCTACACGGCTGCCGGCAGGCCCGACCGCGCGGCACACTTTGCGCATCGCGTCATGCGGGAGGCCTATTCGCCCGACGCCTTCTCCGGCGACGAGGACACAGGCTCCATGGCAGCGTGGTATGTGCTCGCCTCGCTCGGCATCCTCACGCTCTGCCCCGCCCAGCCGGAGTACATGCTGGCCAGGCCGCTCTTCCCGCGCGCCACGGTGCATCTGCCCGGCGGTAAGACACTCGTGGTGCAGTCCGCCGGAGAGGGTGCGAAAGCGGTGTCGATCAATGGCAAGCCGCTCGCGGACTTTACGATCAGCCACAACGACCTGACAGGCGGGGGAACGCTGAACTTCAGCTAGAAACAACAGAAGGCGCGCGGCAATCAACCGGTTCTCTCGAACGAATGGCCACGCTTGGCGTACCATCCGGGATGTGTTGGTGCCGGATGCCATTCGCGAGTTTGTACGGTGCAAAGTGCTGCGGCCCTTGCTGCGCTTGTTGCGCGGCGGGATCACGCCACGCCGCCTCGCGTGGAGCCTTGCACTGGGTATCGTGATCGGCATCAATCCTTCGGTCGGTGTGACGACGGTGCTTGTCATCACTCTGGCGTGGATCTTCGGATTGAACCAGGTGGCATCGCAGATCGGCGCGCATGCGATGTCACCGTTGCACCTGCTGCTGTTTCTGCCGTTTATCGAGCTAGGCGTGCACCTGTTCCATACGCGCCGTCTCCCGCTAAGCCGTAAACAGCTTGAGCACCTGAGCCATCATCCACTGCGGCTCTTCAAGGACATCTGGCAATGGGAGTGGCATGCGCTGGTGGTATGGGCGGTGGTTGCCGTGGTCGCGATGCCGCTTCTTGCGAAGTACATCCGGCGTGGCCTGGTGGTGCTGATGCGACGCCATCGCACGCTGGCGCAGTCAGAGCCTGCGGCCCACGTAGGGGAGTAGCGCACTCGGAACGCGAAACGCATGGGTCGACCGTTGAGCCGATCGACACACTGGTCGGCTGTTAGACCGATTTGCGCTGGAACGCGGTTTTCCTGGACCCCGCCAGGGTCTTTGTTTTGAAATTACCGCCGGTATTGCTCGCGGCTTTCGGATTGTTCTTGTTTTCTGCTTTTTCACGTGCGGCCTGCAGCTTTTGTGCGGCGCGGCTCAGGCCCCCGATCTTCACGGTACCCGGCTTCGGTATGAAGTCTTCCATAAATGTCTCCCTCGCATATAGATGGTCCGATTCCCCATCGCGATATTGCGCCTGCTCTCGCACACGTTGCTTCCTACTGATTGTAAAACGCGGTCACATTCGCGCTCGTCTCCAGGCAGAGACGGCAGCATGGTCTCTGCGACCCTGCTGTGTTAAAGTCATGCTCAATGGCTCGCCTCGCCCATCTTAGCGGTTGTTGTTGCCGCTAACCATCATCCCCGTTCGGGCTTGAGGCCGTTTCACCTTTCCCTACATCGCAGCGAGTACCTCGATCATCTTGAAGATGAGTGACGGTACGGAATCCCCGCAAGCACTCAGGCCATCGACCTTTGGAGGCACCGCGATTTTGCCAGCGCAATTGACATGGACGCCCCCGGCTCCGCCGCCATCCCTGGTGGACGGTGCCGCGTCCCGATCACGCATCAGCCATCTCCGCCTGCTCGAGGCAGAGAGCATTCACATCCTGCGCGAGGTCGCGGCAGAGTTTGAGAAGCCAGTGATGCTCTATTCCATCGGCAAGGACTCTGCGGTCATGCTGAGGCTGGCGCAGAAGGCGTTCTATCCCGCGCCACTGCCTTTCCCCTTGCTGCACATCGATACGGGCTACAAGTTTCGCGAGATGCTCCAGTTTCGCGACAATATGGCGAAGTCCATCGGTGCGGACCTGATCGTGTGGCGCAATGAAGCGGCCTTGGCGGCAGGAACGAACCCTATTGCGCTCGACACCAAGCGCTGTTGCGGTCTGCTCAAAACGCAGGCCTTGCTGGACGGCCTTCAGCATGGCGGTTTTACTGCGGCGTTCGGCGGTGCGCGACGCGATGAGGAGAAGTCCCGCGCGAAAGAGCGTATCTACTCCTTTCGCGACCGGGCAGGGCAGTGGGAGCCGCGCAACCAGCGGCCCGAACTTTGGAAGCTTTACAACGGCAGGATCCATCCCGGTGAGACAATCCGCGTCTTTCCGCTCTCGAACTGGACCGAGATCGATGTGTGGCAGTACATCCACGAAGAGAACATTCCCGTGGTGGATCTGTACTTTGCGAAGGAGCGGCCCATGTATCTGCGCGGAGACGCGCTGCTGCCGACGGAGCAGGACTTCGTCGCGCGTCCCGGAGAAAAGCCCGTGCTTGTAAAGAGCCGCCTGCGGTCGCTTGGCTGCAGCCCATGCACCGGGGCCATCCGCTCCGACGCGGACACCGTGCCGAAGATCATTGAGGAAATTCTCGGCTTCCGCTCCTCCGAGCGCGCCAATCGCGTGATCGACCACGACCAGGAAGGCTCGATGGAGATCAAAAAGCGGGAGGGCTACTTCTGATGCCGCCCTTCGCACAAAACGAGGAACTGACCACGCTGAAGTTGCAGAACACGCCAAAGAACGAGGCGGAAAACGACGCACCCATCGGGGAACCGGAGGTCTGGAACCCGGAGATCGTCGAAAGCAATCCGCACCTGGGTCACGCGCCCGAACCGGAGCCGGTCGAGATCTCGCCCGAGTTCGCCGCCGCCGCGAATTTCGATATCAACGCCTATCTTGCGGAAGAGCGCGGCAAGGACCTGCTGCGCTTTTCGACGGCGGGATCGGTGGACGATGGCAAGTCGACCCTGATTGGCCGCCTGCTTTACGACACGCAGAGCGTCTATGCGGACCAGGTTCGCTCCATTGAGGGCAAGGGCACCACCGCACCCGGCGTGCTTGACCTTGCGTTGCTGACCGACGGCTTGCGTGCGGAGCGTGAGCAGGGCATCACCATCGACGTGGCCTATCGCTACTTCAGCAC
>CALMAP010000284.1:0-6751 GCA_937859825.1 uncultured Terriglobus sp.
ACGTCTGTCACAGACGGACATACCAGTTTATCTCTAGTTTTGACTGGCCATCAGTGCTGAAATTCTACTTTGGGACTGACCCAACTCTGGATGGTTCTGAACCTCTGATAGAGAACGCTCGGTCGCTCGGGTATGCAGTCCCCACGAAGCCTGTCAAACACATTCGTCTGCCCATTGACGTGTCTGGGATTTCTGCGGAGTCTCCGGACATCGTCAAGCGACTCATGAACTCACGTCTTTTAAGTGGCCTCAGTGTCGAGTTGGTGAGAACTCTAAACGAACACCTCCGTACGGTCAATAGAGCTGGCACGTACTACTTCGAAGACCTGAAATGCAACTTCGATGTGGAAATTGGCAGAGATATGCTCACCGACCCAATTCGTAAGCCTGACGTTGGGGTATACAGCATTTGGAGTGGAGACAGTGACTTCGCAGACCCGATTGCCAGTCTTCTCCGGAGCGGGAAGAGAGTAGTTGTGTTTGGAGTCTCAGGCATGATCGCGCACGAACTGAACGAACTTCGTTCGGAAGGTCTCATCATCTTCGACGTCAAGAAGATTCGTGAGTACATTTGCTGGGTCAAGGAATTGCCCGTAGAGATTAGAAATCTCCAAAAAGCCAAAGGGACGTCCAAAGGACGCCCCTAAGCGAAAAGTGCTTTTTAGGTCTTTCGACCTGTTGATATGATGACCCAGTCCATGCAAGGATGCAATCACAACATGTAGAATTGCAGCTTTTCTCGTGCACTACATATTGCGATTGCGATGCGTATGCAACTGACTCAATGAAGTGTTCCACAGTTTTTCCACAGAACCTGCCAACATGGTCTTCCCTATCTGCAAGCTGGAGTTGTGGGCTGAACCCGCTTAACTTGTGTGGCCGACCATCTTCCTCCATTCGCGGTCAAAATGCCACGCAGATTTAGACCATCTGCAATCTGACGTAAAGAAGATGCCCCGGCATCCCTCAAAGAGTCAATTACGGGGGCCAGGTCAGCGTGTCGCCTAGATGCTGCCAGTTTCCTCGCTTCAGCACTACGAAGTGCTCCTTGAAGAGCAAGTGGCGACATGCGGCTTCGGTCCCCGCGCATTCCTCCGAGCTGCACTCCTCGCGCTTTCGCTACCTTCAATGCGGCCTTTGTTCTAGACGAGATCATCGCCGCCTCGTGTTCCGCGACCGCCGCTAGTATGTGAACCGTCAGACGATTGGCTTCTGGAAAGTCACACGCCACGAAGTCAACTCCAGACTCCATTAGGGAAGAAATGAAGTGCACATTGCGGGCGAGTCTATCGAGCTTGGCAATGATGAGCGTGGCCTTGTGCAACCGGCAGAGACGGAGAGCTTCCGCTATCTGAGGGCGGTCATTCCGCCTGCCGCTCTCCACCTCAACAAGCTCCTGCAATAGAGTCCAGTTCCCACCATTTAAATAGCGAGCAACAGCCTCTCGTTGCGCCTCCAAACCAAGGCCACTTGCACCCTGACGTGCTGTAGAGACTCTCAAGTAGGAGATGAATCTGCCATTTGCCATGCACTACTCCATTACGTTCGCCACAACCAACGTTGTGGTAAATGTAACACCTGTTTGCACGAGCTTGCAACGGCTAGTAGCAGGCCAGTGCCGCTTCGCCATTTATTCGCCTATAGTGGGAAGCGTGTTCAATCCTGATGCCAACATCCCGAAGCCAAACAGAACGCTCATCTACATGGGTGCCTGTCTCATTGCGGGTATGAGGCTGGCTAGAGAAAAGCAGGTGAACACCCGCGTCGTTCCTACTAGGCACGCCATAGAGGAATCAGTCGACCTAGCTCACGAGGTCTTCAACCGAGTATTCCGACGAATGCCGGAAAACCTGGATGGAATTGATTAGGCTTCGCTAGAACCAATCTGGGCTCATTCCGCCGGGCGCGTTGCTGAGAGCGAGCAAGCGGGTCGCCTCGTACTGCTGCGAGAGCCTGAGGAACGTCTTCTGGTGCATACCCTTGGGACGTATGGGCTCAGGGTCGAAGATCGTCATGTAGTGGTCGGCTTTCAGCCGCTTAAGCAGGTTCCAAGCACGATCCGTGGCACGGTCGCACTGAGTCTGCCGCTGACTTTGATAAACGAGCCGATAGCATCGACGACACGCGTAGATGCGGCCCCCGTACAGGAACGCGGTTCTCCTGCCGCATCCTCTGGCAGGACAAAGAAACCAAGTCCGAGAACCTCCGTAGTGGCAGGGTGTTCTCTCCAAGTAGACGGCATACTCTAGGGATTCCCAGTCTTTCCCTTGCTGCTGATGCCGGTATCGGAGCACGATCCTGTCGGCCTCTGTTCTGAAGCTGATGCTTGCGATTTCCCGGCCCCGGCTACTCCAGGTCAGGTTGCGCGCTACTCCGTCTCGTAGCAAACCTTCGCGGGCCATGTACGAAACGTCCATGCGAACGTAATCGTCCGTCGTTGCATGAGAACTCCAGTTGCGTCCACTTCCAAAGCCGCCCATTTCCTGCCCTCGCGCGCGCGTGAGATTTTGCGAAATCAATTGTCAAGTTGGGGAGTTGCTTTCTCGATGGTCGGCTACTCGGTTGTTTGTACCCTGTACCACTAGATCATTTAGGAGCTCTTTAGTAGGACGTGTTCTAGTAGTACGCCGCTTAGTGGTACACCCTCTGTGTCACCCTGAACAGGGCTGCTTTCTTCTTGAACTCGTATGGCGCGACTTCGAAGATGAATCCTTCGTTTATGGCACGTTTCCTGTATCTCCGAATGAGGGACCAGTCGCAACCGAAGTGTTCAGCGATTCTTTCCAGCGGAAGAGCAATCGGCTGTCCTGGTCGCATCTCTTGCAACTGTTCGCACAGTGCCAGAAGACGTTCATAGGTAGTGGTATAGGCGAGAGGCGCGACAGCGGCCCAAGCGCGTGCCAGCACATCCGGACCGCCGACCGGGTAGCGCGCGACACTCTGAGCGATTCGTAGAACCTCCGGCGTTTCCAGAGGCGGAGCACAGAACGTCTGATTATGAGAGAGCAGCGCCCGCTGTAGCTCTTCGTGGGAACTGCCTTTTCGTCGCAGACTGCCCGCAAGTCGCGTCAGGGACTGATTCCGATTACCCTTGCAAATCGTTCGCGCGTTGTTCTCGCGCTGCTTGAAAAGCATTTGCGAAAGCCAAGCAGGTGGCTTTGCCACAGGCACATCAGGGTTGATAAAGGTGTAGACGCAGCCAGTCTGGTGAACTGACGGCGGCACCACGGTATAGCCACCGTCACCCCGAACGTCGATGCCTTCCAGTCGAAAGCCGACTCTGTTTGGAACGAACGTCATTGCCTGAGTACGGAAGTAGAAGTGCTTACCACGTCCCGTGGCAACGCTAAGAGTCTCCGGAAGCGAACCATAGCTTGCCGAGAGGCTTTCCAAGGAGGCGCTGCCCTCAGGCCCGTCAACGTCAAGCGCGAACACGCCCGAGGGAAGCCCTGTAGCAGCTGCCCAATTACAGCCTGGGTGTTGAGCGCTCCATGACGCAAGCTCTCTTGGATTCGACGTTGCGCAGACTTTCCAACCCTTGACGAGTGGCACTTTGCCACGTTCTTGGACCGGGAAGAGCCGGAACCCCATACCGGCAAGTGTGAGCACGTCCGGGGGAAGCTCTGGGCCGGTGACCGCCACCTTTACTCACCCCGGCTGCGATTCGCACGAGATTTGCCGCCCACTTCGATGACCTGCTGAAGATCGGATTCGCGGATCATCGTCCGGCTGCCTACCTTGGTACGCGTCAGCTTGCCTGAACTGAGCCAGGCCTGAATCGTGTACTTGCTGATTCCTCCAAGTGCCAACGCCGCCTGCTCAACTGTGAGTAAACGCTCCATCTGTGTATTGCCTCCTGTTTTCACTTGCAAGCTCAGGCTAACCGCGCTAGAGTGCCACAATAAAGACACGAATCATGGCACAACATTTCGAAATTCCGATGGTGTTCGAATTCACGCCTAAGAAGTTCCGATGGCAACGGACCGGCTTTGAAATCGCAGGATGGCGCACAGAGCTTTTCCCTCCGAAGCCCTACCAATTCATGGGGATCAACATGCCAGCTATCGGCCCTACGCTCCTCACACCCGACGATCTTCTAGTCAGCTTCAGCACCTCCCTAAAGCAGCCACGCGGACGCGACAGCTTGGAAGACGCTCTATTTATGGCATATCCACCTGAACTAGCTGCTCACTTCGAAGCCGTTGCTGAGCTCAACAAAGACGACCTCCCCATAGGGGAGCGTCTCGCTGAGGTATTCGTGAGCTTCGATCACGACGCGCCTGAGGAGAAGGCGCGTGATGCTTGGGCAATGCGAACCGAACTGATGCGCTTGCCAGAGACGAACGAAGCTCTTTTGCGCTTTCTCAACCGCTGGGGAGTCTGGAACTATGGAAAACTCACGCCCCATTCGTCGCGTTTCAAGCTGGCCGACTTTCAGAAGATAGACGAGAAGACGTGGCTGGAGTGCACATCACCATCCCTCGTCTGGCGAGACCGTGCACGGCTTCGAGCGGGAATGCTGGAGCGTCCCGAGATTTGGCTATCAAATAACGCTGCGCTCGGCTTCGGTGCAAACAGAAGGCGGTTCCCCTTCCTAGGAGTAAAAGCCAACACATGTCTTCGAGCGGTTGAAATCACGATCACGCTAGATCACTTGCGAAGCGTGAAGAGCCGTATCTGTGCGCGTCCCGATTGCGACAACATCTTCACGGTCGAATCGAACCACGGAAAGCGGTATTGCGACCAGTATTGTGCCCATCTGGTATCCGTCCGCAAAAATCGTGCGGCGGCAAAGAAGGCGAAGACCGTAGGTCAGAGGAGAAAGAGATAGTGTCGATTTTCAAGCGCGGGAACGTGTACTGGTACCACTTCCTTTTCAATGGCGAACACATTCAAAAGAGCACGAAGCAGGGCAATCCTCGCACCGCTCGGCAGATCGAAGCTGCGCACCGCACTGCGCTTGCCAGAGGCGAAGTTGGTCTAGTGGAGAAGCAGCCCGCTCAGACACTGGCGAAGTTCATCGAAGACCGTTTCACGCCCTGGGCTCGTGCCACGTTCGAAACAGCATCGCCGAAAACCTGGACCGGCTGGTATCGAACGCAGCTTGCAAACATCTGCGCTTATGCACCGCTCGTGAATCGGAAGCTCGGAACCATTACGAGTGAACATGCTGCAGACTTCGCAGCCACACTACAGGCAAGAGGGATGCAGCCTAGCTCCGTGAACAGCGCCCTCCGAGTGCTGCGGCGCGTGTTGCGGCTTGCTGCGGAATGGGGTGCGACGGAGAGCGCTCCGAAGATCAAGCTGCTACGCGGAGAGCATCACCGGGACCATGTTGTAACGCGAGAAGAGGAGGCGAAATACCTTGCCGCAGCTGGACCACTTCTCGGTGATATCGTCGCTGTTCTGAGCGACACGGGGATGCGCCCGGAAGAGAGCGCTCGGCTGCGCTGGGAATCCGTTTCATGGCACAACGGGCAGCATGGAACTTTGCAGGTTACACACGGCAAGACGGCAGCCGCACGACGTATGCTGCCCCTCAGTGTGCGTGTCCGCGCCGTGCTGGAACGTCGCTGGAATGACGCATCGCAGCCGCTAGAAGGATGGGTATGGTCATCCGAGACGAAGAGCGGCCATATCGAGCCTTCTACGCTCAAAAAACAGCATCGTAACGCTCTACGCCTGAGCGGGATTCGCCCCTTCGTCCTCTACTCGCTTCGACACACATTCCTAACGCGGCTCGGAGAATCAGGGTGCGACGCCTGGACTCTTGCGCGTATCGCAGGGCATTCATCCATTGCTATGTCTGCTCGGTACGTCCATCCAAGCGAAAGCGCAGTCTTGAACGTTTTTTCACGTCTCAGTATGAGCGAGATTGCATGTTGAAACGTTCACAGGAGAGGCGCAGCTGATGCACAGCCATCAAAAGTAACTATTCTTTACAGCTATTCCCAGTTGAGCAGCTAAGACAGGGGGCACTGCATTCCCGACCTGTGTGAACTGCCGTGCCGTTGAACCGATAAAAACGTATTCGTCCGGGAAAGTTTGAAGTCGGGCACTCTCTCGTACACTCAACGTCCTCGGAATCTCAGGATGTAAATGCGAGCGTCCTCCACCATTTGTTCCACCTGCGATAACGGTCTTCGAAGGGAGTGAGGGATGAAGGCGGTCAACTCGGCCAAGCTGGTCGCGTTGACCATAGTCGAGCTTTTGATAGCGAAGAATCGATTCCGCTTTGTGTTCTCGCGTCTCATCGTTCGGCGCTGCAGCTGTACAAAGCTTCCGCACACTTCCAGCTCCTACGACCCTGCTTGCTGGCGTTGGCCTACTGAATGGCAAGCCCAAGCTATTGCCCACGACAAAGAGCCTCTTCCGTTGTTGGGCTATTCCGAAGTGCGACGCGTCTAGGATGACGGGTTGTTCGACAGTGTATCCGGCAGACTGCAGACTGCAGACTGCGGCAGACAACTGCTCTCCCCCATCAAGGTCCCTCAGGCCGGGTACATTCTCGATGATGAACGCTCGAGGCTGAAATTCGGTAATCAACCGTACAAAGTCAAAGAGCAGGTTGCCGTTTTTGGGATGCGCAAATCCAGTACGCTTAAAGTTCTCACCACCTTTCGCGAAGCGTTGATTTGCGGCTATTGAAAAAGGTTGACATGGTGGTCCACCGACAAATAGCCACTCGAATGGGCTACTCGGAACGCCCTTCTTCAAAGTTTCTGACATTTCCTCAAATTTCGAAATGTCA
>CALMAP010000284.1:6761-7152 GCA_937859825.1 uncultured Terriglobus sp.
GTCACCGGAATGTGTCGGAGGGCCGTACACATTCCAGTGTGGACGATTACGACGCAGTGTCTTGCAGAACAGCTCATTCAATTCGAAAGAGGCTACCTGGCCGTACCCTACGGCCTCCAGTCCTAAGTCCATGCCGCCGCAGCCTGTAAAGAAGCTTACAGTGGGTATCCCGGAAGCTGGCAAGCGCAGCATCTCGAGCGATGTCGGTTGTGAACCCTTCCACTTGTGGAGACCTTTTCTCTCATAAACGAGGTCGTCGTAAGTCAGTCCAGCGTTCTCCAGAATCAAGGAAAGAGGTTCACCGCTCTCCGAAGCGCGACGTAGAAGCTTTTCTTGCAGGTCAAGTTGAGCATCTCTCAGGTCCGTTGCGAACAAACTAGACGGCATGGTT
>CALMAP010000285.1:0-5713 GCA_937859825.1 uncultured Terriglobus sp.
GGAAGGGCAGCACGCAATGGAGCGGCAAACGGCGTTGACCCTGCTGCTGATTGACGTCGATCGCTTCAAGCAGATCAATGACACCTATGGCCACCAGATAGGCGATGATTGTCTCCGTCACGTCGCACAAAAGGTGTGCCAACTTCTTAACAGGCCGGATGCTTTCGTCGCGAGATATGGCGGCGACGAACTGGCGGTTCTGCTGCCTCGCGTCGACGTGCAAGCGGCAAGCGACCTCAGCAATGGCCTGTGCCGCGGAATTGCCGCATCTACGCATCTCCCAGCCTGCCACGTGCCGGATGCGAAACCCTTGACCATCAGTTGCGGCGCCGCTACCGCAACAGGCGGCGCACTCGACCTAACCAGGGGTGACCTGATCCACATGCCCGCAGGCCTGATTGCCGCCGCAGATCGTGCGCTCTACACGGCCAAGACCCTGGGCCGCAATCAAGCCGCGGTCGCCGATCTGGCCTGACGAAGGCAGAATTCATCAGAGAAGCCCGTTCGAAGCTGAGAGCTGAAGGCGCGACGCGTACGCTCTCTACGACGCAGACCGATCAACGATGGTCTCGCGATCCCGCACATCGCAAAAACGCGATGTACGGGCACTCGGCAGTCTCCGCGGACCCGCTAACATCGCGCACATCACAAAGAACGCGACGTACGGGGCACCCGGCAAGAGGTGCCGTTTCTTAAACCGAGAGAACGCGATGTACGGAACGGCACCTTCGCGCATTTAAGCGAAGAGTTGTAGGTGATCGAGCATAGGGCCAAAGGCCCGTTCCATACCAGCCTAGGCCGAAGGCCTAGGTAGACATGCCCGCGAAATGCGGAGCGCTAAAGGCGCGATCTAATGCAGGCACCTAAGTTTGAATCTAGCTGAGGGATCGCGTTTCGCAACTATAAAAGTGCCGTAATATCGACCGCCTCGGAATGCCAGCCAGAAGCGACAGAGAGCGCGGAGTCCGACTGTATGCTCCTCTCGAATGCCGTGACCGCGCGAGGAGTCATCGGCGCAGCTTTTGGCACGGCTGAAGCCGTGCCCTTCCGAAATGCGCTTACCCCAAACCTGCGCGAACGGGCTAACATCCCTTACATCGCAAAGAACGCGATGTACGGGGCACCCGGCAAAGACGGCTGGTGGGCCGCATCGCGGCTGCTTTCTTGTCGCCACCTTCCCCGGCAACGTGGCCCAGTATCGATTCAGACGCAACGCCTTCGGCCTGGACACTGACCGGAAGCGCTTCGTCCGCCTCTTTTTTCAACCGGTGCTGGTGGCTTGGGCATTGTGGTCTACCGGCGCGGCGTCCCGGCAAAAAGATCGTTGATTCGCCTCTGGGCGTGTGATAGTTTCCACGCAACCATGCATCTGTTCCCTTAAGTTTGCACTGGCCGGAGCTTTGCGCTGCGTGGTACGCAGCCGGTAAAGTCCGCAACGCTTCTATCTCACTCAGTTGGGAGTCACGAGGTTATGCCGCAGACCGTCAGGAAGTTCTGGGGCCCGTTAAAGGGCCGCACCCCACTCAACATGAACTGGAATGCCATCAACCATGATTCGGTGGTTCTGATTACGGCAGCCGAGTACTTTGTTGCTGCTCCTTCTACCAACGAGCACAGGTTTATTGGCGGTGCAACCATCACGGGCGAGAACATTGCACCACACGGGCCGCCGTTCGATCCGAACCATGGCGTGACCTTTGTTGTGAATGTGGACTGGCCTTCGCCGCTGACCATTGTGACCGACATCACCGTGCTGGATAATCCGCCGGTACAGATATTGACTTAGCTGTTTTTCGTACTTAGGGAACGCCATGCCGCAAACAATCCGAAAGTATTGGGGAGCACTCCCGCACGGACGAAATTCGCTGAACCTGAACTGGCCTGCCGTGGACCAGGATTCCGTCGTTGTCGTCACAGCGTCGGAGTGCAACGCGCAGCATGTCCGGTTTATAGGAGCGGCCTCGCTCACGGTGGCCAACATCGCTCCGCATGGACCGCCGTTCGACGGCAATCACGGCGTTACTTTCGTCGTGAATGTGGACTGGAGCGGCCCGATCAACGTAGTTACGGATATTACGCTGCTGGACCGCAAGCCGATCGATACGCAAATCTACGTTCCGCCGACTCCGCCGAATGTTGGATTGCGGATGCAATACCAGGAGGCGAATCAGTGGTGCTGGATCGCGGTCGCGACAAGCATCAACCACTTTTACGACCCGGTCAGTTCATGGACGCAATGCAAGGTGATGACTGCGGTCGGTCAGAAGATCAACGGCTTCGCCTCAAACACCAGCGGCTGCCCCAGCGCCGCCACGCTGCAGAACCACACAGAACTTGGCCCGATCATCGCAAACCCCTACGACAAGAAGGCGGAGTACATTCTGAACAACTCCGCTTACGGCATCGACACGCAGTACATCAAGTCCGGCGGCGTCTCCGACCCGCTTAAACAGATGGGCAACTGGGCAAGCAACCAGCCCAAGAGCCTGACGCTGGCGCAGATCACCAGCGAGATCAACGCCGGACGGCCCATCGCCGTAGACATCACCTGGAACTCCGGCGGCTCCCACGTCGTCGCCATCGCCGGAGTGCAGGGCGACACGCTCCTCATCCTCGATCCGGCAAACGGCACATCCGTCGTGAGCTTTACTTCGTTTCCCGGAACCTACTTCAGCGGTGCGGTGCTGGACGGGTACACCTTTACGAAGAAGGCTTGAGACGAACATTATCGAAGGACGATGTAATCCTGAGTTTCGGAAGAAGTGTCATCTTGAGCGAAGTGAGGACCTGCTCTTGCTCCGAACGGGTCCACACCGTAGAGAATCTCTATCGCCCATCGCTACGGTCGAAAGAACAGTCGACTCGGGTGAAGGTGACGGTCCAGACCCCGGCGAACATTTCACCGGATTGTTGGTTCAGTCTGCACGAAGTAAATCTGACACGCATTCGAACGAGTAACCGCTCCGCTTGAGTAAAGGGACGATGCGCTTGACCGCTGCGAGCGTGACGCGTATGTCCGGTTTGGGACGTATGTCGCGCCCATCGTGCAGGCACATGATTCCACCGGGCGTGGCCTTTCTGAGCAGGAGGTTTGCTACGTCGTCGGCATTCCACTCCCAGTCGTGCCCGATGACTGTCCACATCACACCCAGCAGGCCGAGACGTCGTTGCACCTCCCGTAAACCGAACCAGCGTAGGCCATACGGCACGCGCAACAGCCTTGGCTTCGCACCGATGCTTTCCAGAATTTCCTGAGTCCGCGCAAACTCACGGAAGATGTCCTGCCTTGACCGGATGTTCAGTTGCCAGCCCAAACGGGGGCAAAGGCGAGGATGCGAGTAGGTGTGGTTCCCTATCTCATGCCCGGCGAGATGTACTTCGCGGGCTATTTCAGGATGACGTTCCACGTTGGCACCACATTGGAAGAAAGTGGCCCGCACTTGGTGCCGGTCCAGATAGTCCAGCAGCTCAAGTGTGCCGGGGCTGGGACCGTCATCGAAGGTAAGCGCAACAGAACGCCGGTCACGCTGGCCCATGTGAACGGATGGGCCAAACACCTGGGATGACGGAGCTTTTAAGGCATAGCGTAGAGAAGCGGCTGCGACTCCCAAGGCGGCCGCCATGCCGATGCCGGCCTTGTAAGACAAGATATCTCTGGTCGGACTTTTGACTGCAAGTGGCGCGTCCTGCGGCACTTGTGAGCGCTTCATGCGCGCACCTCACGTATTCTGATGCGTGATGCCAGCTTCGACAAAATCTGAGTACATCGAGGTTTGGCATATTCTTGCGGAAACAAGCGTACCGGTCGCCGAATTTGGACTTGCTCTCAGCAAGCTGGCACCCGTCTGCTCCTGGATTCCGTACATGTCTTTCACTGGCCTCTTGAAGAGATGGCCAGCCCTGCCTTCGGCGTGGGGCGGCGCGGCACTGCACAAAGTACGTTTTCCCCTGCAGCGTGGCTACACACGCCTGCCTTTCGGCTTTGGAACCGGCACGTTCAGCAAGACGCTTGCAATGCTTACGGCGCACACTGCAGACCCGTCGCAAAGCGTTCTTGTCTGCACGTCATCGTTCTGGGCAAGGACGGCCGCCCGTTGGCCCGGCCCCGTGGTCTACTACGCGACCGATCTGACAACAGCCTACAGCGGACTTTCTGCAAAGAGCGTGGCCGCCGCGGACCGGGCCATGTGTGCTGTGGCGAATCTGGTTTGCCCTAACTCAAAGCGTCTGGCCGAATACCTGCAGCATCAGGCAGGTTGCGCAGCCGGCAAGATCGTCCTGCTGCCGAATGCAACGCGCGCCGTAAACATTCGGAGCAGTTCCTCCTGCGCCCGCGAAGCGTTACCGGACGATGTACCCCGTCTTTCCCGTCCGATTGCGGGTGTCATCGGCAATATGGGGGATAACATCGACTGGGAGTTGGTCGCATTTGCCATGCAACAGGCTCCGGACTACCGCTGGCTTTTTGTGGGACCTTTGCCAAGATCTTTGCTTACGAGACGAAGCCAGAGCAAGCGTGCGGAAGTAATGCGCTCACCGCATGCCGTATTCCTGGGCGCTCGACCTTATGACCAGCTTTTTCGCTATGCGCGTGCCATTGACGTGGCAGTCCTGCCATACAACGGGATCGAGCCGACGTACTCCGGCAGCTCCACCCGCTTTTACGAACACCTGGCTGCAGGCAGGCCCATGTTGTCCACACGCGGAGTCGAAGAATTGCTGAGCAAGGAGCCGCTTCTTACCCTGGTCAATAATGCCGAGGAGCTTGCTGGAGAGCTTCGCAAGCTTCAGGCACATCCTGGAGATGGCCAGGAGGCTATTCGTTGCCAGGCCAGCCGGTCCGAAACATGGGAAGCACGCGCCTCCAGCATGCAATCGGCTTTGCAGGAGCGGTTGGCTGAGGCAACATCGAATGATTAGGTAGAGCCTTTGGTCACAATGTGCCGTCGCTTAGGTCGAAATGACAGCTTTAGATCGTAAGAGGATGCAGCGGGTACACCCTTGTTCGTCCTAACGTAGTGGAACGTCAGGACCAAAGGTCCGTCCCATACGAGCCTGGGCCAGAGGCCCAGGTAAACAAGTTATGAGATATCGAGCGCTGAAGGCGCGGGCCATAGGACGCCACTCCACGGGAGAGGAGAGCCCTTGAACCAGATGATCGATAACGAAGCACAAAGGACTACCTGCACGGCGTACAACACCCGCCATAACTCTAGAACATTGCTGTGTCAGCTAGATCGATCATTTGCCTTTCCGGTACAGCCAAGAGTTTGCCATGGTGTGTTGCTGGAATCTCGATCCACCAGGCTGCCCTGATTGGCTGTGGAGCAAAGTCTATGAAGACGTACTTTTCTCCTTCAATATGACCCTTGTATCGCTTCATGCAGGATTTGATAGTTTCCCACGAGGTGTGCTGATTGAATTTTGAACCGCGCTTTGGACAGGCAAAGATCATGAGCTTGACCGGTGCTTTCACCACGAGCAACTTCCAGAAATCATTTTCAATCTCTTTGACAGTCTGCAGCCACTCGCATTCAACAGCCAATGAAAGACTTTCACCATCTTCGTCACGATCCCAAGCCACAACATCCAAGAGAAATTCGTGCTTATCAGCATCCGTATCTGAATAGATGACGTCTCGATGGCCGCTTTCCACTTGCAAGCCGCCAAGGCAAGACTTGAGAGCTTTTTTCCAGTCTGTAGTTTGATGCTG
>CALMAP010000285.1:5723-8624 GCA_937859825.1 uncultured Terriglobus sp.
CTCTTGCACCAGCTTCCGAACTAAAGTGACGGGCTCGATAGCTTCTAGCTGTAGTTCGTTCCGGACTAGATCCACAAACTACCTCCTGATCTGCTGCGGGTAGAAGAACTTACTTTCGCTCGTCATACCACTTACTTAAATCTGCCTTCATCTGCTTGAGCGCATCCACGTTGAGATAGACCATGTGCCCCGCCGGATAGTATCCAAACTCAACATTTCCCTTGAGTGAGTCGGGCAGGCTCATGTGTTCCAGGTCCCACTCGGTTTCGTAGAACGGGGTGGCCAGGTCGAACCAGCCATTGGCGGAGTAGACCTTCAGGTGCGGATTCTTGCGCATGGCGTCGGAGAGGTCGATGGCCGTGTCCGGCTGAGCCTGCGCGCCGCCCGGGCCGCGTGAGCCTGCGGGCCTGTGCTTCCAGTCCCACGCCTCGTTCAACCCCGGGCCGGAGAGATAGTAGGTCTCCTCGCTCATGTACTTCAGGTCATGCTGGATGTAATCGTGGAAGGTCGCCACGTACACGCCGGAGATGCCGGTGTCGGACGGGTCGTAACCGGGGTTTTCCCCCGCCGCGTCCACATCATAGCCTTCAAAGCGGGCGTCATAGCGGCCGAGCGTGCGCTCCTGGTCGCGCAGAAGTTCCTTGCGGAAGCGCGTCGGCTCGATGCGCAGCTTGGCTTCCTTAAGGTAAGTCGTACTCAGGCCCGTGATCGCGGAGAGTTTTGTCGCGACGTCATTCATCTCCGGCGCGCTCAGCTTGTCGCCTTGCGCCAGCGCGGGCATGTAGACGGTGCGGTCGAACTGCCGCGCAGCCTCGACCCACTGCTCCAGCGTGCCGGTATGCGGGACCTTGTTATGGTGCCACGCGATGGCGGCGTAGCTCGGCAGGTAGACCATGCTGGTCAGGTCGTACCCAGGAATGCGCACGCCATAGTTCAAAATCGACGACAGCAGAACGACGCCGTTGAACTCCACGCCGCCGTCCTGCAGACTGGCGACCAGCGCGGCGGATCGCGGTGTGCCGTAACTTTCACCAAACAGGTATTTAGGGGAACCCCAGCGCTGGTAGTGCGTCAGCCAGCGCACGATGAACTTGTGAAAGGCGGTTACGTCCTGGGCCACGCCTGCAAAGGCCTGCGCGGTTCCGTTGCCCACCGCGCGGGAGAAGCCGCATAGCGGCGCGTCGATAAAGACCAGGTCGCTCTTGTCCAGCAGGCTGGACTCGTTCGGGACGTACTTGAACGGTGCCGGGCCGGTCGCGTTCGGGCTCTCGGTAATCACGCGCACCGGTCCGAACGAACCCATGTGCAGCCAGATAGTCGCCGCACCGGGGCCACCGTTGTAGAAAAACGTGACGGGGCGGGTGCGCGGGTCGGCACCGTCCTGCGTGTAGGCGGCGTAGAAGATACTGCCGTTCGGCTTGTCCTTGTCGTCGGAGATGAGCAGGTTTCCGGCGGACGCGGTGTAGTGGATCGTCTGCCCGCCCACCTGCAGGTCGTGCTTGGTCACGCTCGCCGTCTCGGGCGGGATGGGCAGGCCCTTGTCCGCATTCTTGTCCGCGGCTGCCTTGCCCGGCTCATCGCCGTCCGGCTTCTTGTCCTGCGCGGTGGAAAGCACGGTAAACAGTACACAGGCAGCAAGCGCGGCGCAGCCAGCTCGAAGACGCGGGGCAGAGAGTTTCAAGGCATACCTCAGATGGATGCCGTTAGTTTGACCCAGAACAAGTCACACGCGCAACACAAGCAAGCGGTGCATCCGGACATGCATCCCGGCACAATCGTGATACGTCTTAAGCAACATTCAGTATTTCTATATCCGGGATCCATCTCCGGCTTCTTCACCCGTTAACGAACCTTGAGGGAGCTCCATGAGCGCGCCACACTGCACCGAGGGCGAAGACCTTTCGCCCGTAGAACCAAACCAGCCGGAAGATCGCGCGGCATGGGAACTCTCCCGCCGCAGCTTCCTGCAATCGGCCAACGCCCTGGGCGCAGGCGTTGCGACGGGGTTCGCCCCTGTTGCCGACGCGGAGACGAAGCAGCAGATTCGTTCCGCCCAGGCGATGAAGCAGTCGATCATGTTGAAGATCAACGGCGAATCGCACCCGCTCACGCTGGACACACGCACCTCTTTGCTGGATGCGTTGCGCGAGCACCTAATACTGACAGGTTCCAAAAAGGGCTGCGATCACGGTCAGTGTGGAGCCTGCACGGTTCTGCAGAATGGCCGTCGTGTGAATAGCTGCCTGGTGCTCGCGGTCGCGGCCGAGGGTGACGACATCACTACCATCGAGGGTCTTGCGCAGGGCGATAACCTTTCCGCCGTGCAGGAGGCATTCCTCGAGCATGACGGCTACCAGTGCGGCTACTGCACGCCCGGCCAGATCTGCTCCGCGACTGCCTTGCTGGACGAAATGAAGAAGGGCCATGCCTCCGTAGTCTCCTTCGAAAACGGCACGCAGAACAGCCCCACGCTCACTGACCATGAGATCCGCGAACGCATGAGCGGAAACATCTGCCGCTGTGGCGCGTACCCCAACATCGTCTCCGCAGTGCGGCAGGCAGCAAAGCAGGTGAACCTGTGAACCCATTCGCATACCAACGTGTTCAGGAGCCGGAAGCGGCCATCAAGGCCATTGCTTCCAATCGCAACGCCAAGCTGCTTGGCGGCGGCACGAACCTGATCGACCTGATGAAGGACGATGTGGAACACCCGTCTACCCTGGTTGATATCACCCACCTCCAGACGCTGGCAACCATCGCTCCAGCGGAGGGCGGTCACCACATCGGTGCGCTCGTCAGAAATAGCGATCTCGCCAACAACCCGGATGTGCGCAAGACGTATCCCCTGCTCTCGCAAGCTCTGCTCGCTGGTGCGTCCCCGCAGTTGCGCAATCTTGCGAC
>CALMAP010000285.1:8634-9369 GCA_937859825.1 uncultured Terriglobus sp.
TTTATGGACCCGGCATACAGCACCTGCAACAAGCGCGCACCCGGCTCTGGCTGCGCTGCCATAAATGGCTTCAACCGCATCATGGCGGTGCTCGGCCAAACAGACGACGGTCCGACCGGCAAGGACACATGCATCGCCACAAACCCATCGGATATGAACGTGGCCATGGCCGCATTGAACGCGACTGTCGAGATTAGCGGACCGAAGGGAAAGCGCACCATGCCCGTGCGCGAATTTCACCGACTCGTCGGTAAGACACCGGAACTGGACACAAACCTTCATCCCAATGAACTCATCACCGGCGTAATCCTGCCTGGATCCGCGACGAAATTTGCCGGCAACAGCTACTACCTGAAGGCGCGCGATCGCCAGAGCTATGCATTCGCGCTAGTCTCCGTTGCGGCTGGGGTAGAGCTTGACGGCGGTTCCATCAAATCAGTCGCACTGGCGCTTGGTGGTGTCGCGCACAAGCCTTGGACGAGCCAAGAAGCGGAGACCGCCCTCATCGGCAAGCCCGCGAACGAGGCTACTTATAAAGCTGCTGCGGAGATCGTGATGCGCGGAGCCAAAGGCTACGAGCACAACGCCTTCAAGATCGAGATGGCAAAGAACTGCATCGTGCGCGCCTTCACTCTGGCAGTTCAGGGAACCCAGACCCAAAGCAGTGCGGCTTAATTTCCGCAGGAGAGTTCCATGTTTCAGGAAGACAAGAAGCCAGTCGGCAACGGTAAGGAG
>CALMAP010000285.1:9379-9692 GCA_937859825.1 uncultured Terriglobus sp.
CGCTATGAGGGCAAGCTCAAGGTCACAGGCAAACTGAAATACGCCGCGGAGTACGAGGTGAAGGACCCGCTGTATGCGTGGCTTATTCTCTCGACAATCTCCGCCGGCGAAATTACTGGCATGAACACCACAGCAGCGGACGCAGCATCCGGCGTGGTCAAGGTGCTTACGCCGTTCAACGCACCCAAGCTGCCGGGTGTAAAGATCGAACCGCCCGCAACCCGCAAGCTCTCGCTTTTGCAGGACCGCAATGTGTATTACAACGGCGAGCCGATTGGCGTTGTCGTCGCAAAAACGCTGGATGAGGCGCGCT
>CALMAP010000286.1 GCA_937859825.1 uncultured Terriglobus sp.
GCCCAATAGAAGATGGGTCGCTCCCAGCCTGGAGAATGCGTCAGGTCCTGACCGACCCAGAGGGACAGGATGCCAGTCACGATCAGAGCCTGAAAACCGATCGTGAGCGCCAGTTGTCCCCGGCGGCGGCGTGCATCCAGAACTTCCACTTGCTCTGGAGTCAAATTCCGCTCTTCTACTGACAGTCGCAGATTCGCCATTGTCCTCAAAACCTCGCTTCCGTACTATTACATCACACCGAACTGCGAAATTGTAACCCCGCATAGGGAACCAAGTGCCAGCCGGCGGGGCTTCAGTCTAGAAAAGCCATCGTCTTGATGACGGCAATTTCGAACCGCTTGCGGCAGCGCATGTTGCTGCACATGGCAGTGTCATCGCGCAACACCATGTAGCTTTGTGCCTTGGCAAAACGGGCGCGGTCACGGTCATCCGCGCGGCCGTTCAATTGCTTCTTCTTACGGCGTACGAGCCAGTTCAACGAATATTCACCCGCTACCCCGCACTTGGTGCAGGTAAGCATGTGCGTCTTCTGTTCTGTTCGCTCATCAAAAAAGTCACGTTCTTCCATGCAACAGCTCCGAGGCAATTCTATGCTTCTGAGAGCGCTTCAACAGGAACGCAGAAAGGAGGTCAGGGATGGCAGCACGCAAAAAACAGACGTTCAGTGCAGTCAAAGCGGTGAAGGCATTAGCCCGCGAGCGTATCGGCACGCCGCCCGCTGTGCAGACTTTGCCAGATGAGAAGACGAAGGCAGCCCATCGTGCGTCGAAGCACAAGGTCACGCTTAGCCGCCTGCTGCAGCAAAGCAGAGACGAGACCGTTCCAGTGCGGCGGGATTGAGCGAGAGGGAGTGCTTATGAGGATCTTCACCCCAGGATATGTACTTTGCGCGCTGATGAGTACGACTGCCGCAGCGCAGGTCGCCAATCAGACCCTACAGATCAATAAAGACAACCGCACGCTTGCGGTGACAGCAACTGATACAGCATCGGCCTTTGCCGATGTTGCGGTGCTCCACGTAGGCTTCGAGGCCTATGGCGCGGATGAGCAGTCTGCTTATGCGGCCGGTTCGCAGCGGTCCAATGCGGTGGTAACAGCGCTTACCGCCGCAGGTGTCCCGAAGGACCAGATTGAGAGCCAGAACCAGAATCTAAGCCCTCTCAGCGAGTATGAATTGCGCAATCAGGCGGCAGCCCTGAAGGGCATGCGCTTCCGTCTGCAGCAGAGCTGGGAAGTCCACACCCGCCCCGATGACGCGGCGAAGCTGCTGGACGTAGCCGTGAAGGCCGGAGCGAACCAGAGCGGCAACATCGACTGGCAGGTAAAGGACGCCAGCGTGCTCGAATCACAGGCGGCGAGCAAGGCGCTCGCACACGCGCAGAGCATCGCGGCTGGTATGGCAGAGGGTCTGCACACCCATCTGGGAACTCTGCTCTACGCCAGCAATCAGGCGCAGGAATCACGGCCCATGCCGCTGGCTATGCGTTCCATGGCTGCCGTGGAGCAGAAAGCAGCCGCTCCACTGGCCATTACAAACCGCAAGGTGGAGCGCTCCGCAACGGTATACGCCATCTTCTCGCTCCAGTAGCAGTATGGCCTGCCGACTCGCCGTGGCGTAGCATCGCTGAAGCACAATGAGTCCGAATGTTGTCCTGATCCTGTTTGAGTTTGTGGCGCTTGTCTTTGCGCTGAGCGTGCACGAGTGTGCGCATGCGTGGGCCGCTTCCCGTCTTGGCGACCAGACCGCCCGCATGCTGGGCCGCCTGACTCTGAATCCCATCAAGCACATCGATCCGCTCGGCACGGTCATCCTGCCTTTGCTGTCGGCGTTCTACGGATTTCCCCTGATCGGCTGGGCCAAGCCGACGCCAGTCACGCCGCGCAACTTCCGCAATTACAAGCGGGATGACACGCTGGTCGCGGTAGCCGGGCCGCTTTCGAATCTTCTGTTCGCCATCGCCGCTCTGATCGTGCTGCTCGGACTGCGCTTCGCGCGGCCTGGTGGCCGCGGCCGGATTCTGCTGACCGTGGCAACCTCCATGCGCCTGCCCGACGTACCGGTTGTGAGCGGTGGCGTGCTCTTCCCGATTGCGCTGCTGCTCTACAGCCTGATCGTGATCAACCTGCTCCTGTTCGTCTTCAATCTCTTCCCGATTCCGCCGCTGGACGGCGCTCGCGTGCTGGTGCACTACCTGCCCTACAACGCGGCGCAGCGCTTTGAGCGCATCGGCGGTTTGTTGACTCTGCTGCTATTCTTCGTGATCTTCAACACCGGCATTTTCGGCTTTTTCTACCGACCGTTGCAGGTGCTGTTCAATCGCCTGCTGCTGATGTAGGCGATTCGTTTAGCATCAACACGGTATGACGGAGAACCTCACATCCAAACGCCGCGTGCTGAGCGGCATGCGCCCCACCGGCAGGCTGCACCTTGGAAACTACATGGGCGCGCTGTACAACTGGGTGCGCCTGCAGCACGAGTACGACTGCTTTTTCTTTATCGCTGACCTGCATGCGCTCACGACCGACTATGCCTCCCCCGGTGATCTTCGTGCCAAGTCCCTTGATGTGGTACTGGACTTTCTTGGTGCTGGTCTCGACCCGGAACAATGTACCATCTTTAAGCAGAGCGATGTTCCCGCACACTCAGAGTTGCACCTGCTTTTCAGCATGATTACACCCCTCAGTTGGCTGGAGCGTGTGCCCACCTATAAAGACCAGCAGGAGCAGTTGCGCGAGAAGGACCTGAATACCTACGGCTTTCTTGGCTACCCGTTGCTGCAGGCCGCGGATATCCTGCTGTACAAACCGGACTTCGTGCCGGTGGGTCAGGATCAGGTCTCTCACGTGGAATTGACCCGTGAAGTGGCCCGGCGCTTTAACCAGCTGTATAGTTCCGCGTTCACGCCCGAGGTGGCCGCGGCAGCATCGGACAAGGAGCGCATCAAGGCCGAGATCAGCGAAAACGTGATCGAAGCCGAGCTGCTGCCGGAGCCGAAGGCGCTGCTCACCCCTTCCCCCAAGCTACCAGGGCTCGACGGCCGCAAGATGTCAAAAAGCTACGGCAACACCATCGGGCTGACCGACTCCGCCGAGGAGCTTCGGAAGAAAATTCGTCCCATGGTGACCGACCCTGCGCGCATTCGCCGCACGGATCCGGGAAATCCGGACGTTTGTCCCGTAGGCGATCTGCACAAGGTCTTTTCCACACCGGAGACAATGGCGAAGGTTTACGAGGGGTGCCGCACTGCCGCCATCGGATGCATCGAGTGCAAGGGTTGGTGTGCGGATTCCATTCTGAAGGAGATCGAACCCATCGCGGAGCGCCGCAGCCGCTTCCAAGCCCAGCCGGATCTTGTCGCCGACATTCTGTCCAGCGGTGCGGCCAAAGCACGGCAGCGTGCGAACGCCACCATGGCCGAGGTCCGTGCGGCGATCGGACTTTGACCGCAAGCCGGGCGCACCAAACTGAGGCTGCGCATGCATCTGAACCTCGCAGGAGAATCAGATGAGTGAAAGCAAGTTTCTTGAAGAAAAGCCTGTACCGAACGATCCGGATGTGATTCCCGCGATGAACGCGGACCGCAGACAGAACACCAACCTTGCGCCCCAGGGTGAGATGCACCCGGACGCACGCCCCGAGAGCAAGTTCACCCCGGAAGGCGACCAGGAACCCGCAGCGAATATCCCGCCTTCGGCTACCGACCCGGAGTAAGTGCTTCGTGAAAAACTGAGACCCGCAGCCGTGCGATGCGCGATACTGGATGCATCGCATGGCTGAGACTACTGTTCAGGACGAGCCTTCGCTTGCAGGCTCTGGTGAAGACCCAATCGCTGCGCAAACCGAAGTAAGCGTTGAAGCGGTTGATGGCGGCGACGTAGTTTTCTCTGCAGAGACCCTGGTATTGGAATCTCCTGCGGCTTCGCTGCTG
>CALMAP010000287.1:0-10328 GCA_937859825.1 uncultured Terriglobus sp.
CTGGTCTACCCGCAAATGAAAGTCGATCTTTCAGAAAGCGGGTTGCACATCCACCCCGCACCCCTGGCCATCCCTGAACGGCCCAGCAGGGAACTGCCCGCAGAACCGGAGGTTGTGCCAGCGCCGCCGCGTCCCCGTCTACGTTCCCGTAACTAAATCGCTGCGTATCGAGACACGCTGAACAGGCACGTGGCTCTTGCTTCGCGTCTCCTCGTTACCAGATATGCGGAATGCCGCTGCGGAAGGTTCCCGGCGGGGAGAGTGTCATGCGAATGCGAGGCTCTTCCGTGGAACGCGTCGCTCCGCTCTGGATCGCGGCGTGATTGCTGATAAGGTAGTCGGCCGTACGCGCGGCCAGCGCCTGGATGGTAAGACCGGGATTCGCGGAGCCCTGGGTCGGCATCACGCTGCCATCCATCACAAAGAGGTTATCCACGTCCCAGGTGCGCCCGAACCTGTCGCAGACGGAGGATTCTGGATGCGCACCCATACGGCATGCTCCAACCAGGTGCGCGTAACGCTGCTCCTGAACGATTTCTACCGCGCCAGCCGCGCGCATCACCTCCATAGTCTTCTTCTTGCCGAATTCAATCAGACGCTTGTCGTTCTCGTGCAGGTTGAAGGTGACCTTTGCGACGGGCAGGCCGAAACGGTCCTTCTGGTCCGGGCCGGTAGCAAGCTCCACACGATTGTCCTCCCAGGGAAGTATCTCGCCTAGAAGGCCGAAGGCGCTCCAGTGGTTGTAGTCCATCATGGTGCGTCGCAACGCCCAGCCCCACTCGCCCTTTGCGGCCATCATCTGCTTGGCGAAGGCAATGGGTAGCGCACGGACGGGCTGGAGGGCAAAGCCGCGAGCGAAGTCGCGCCTCGGGTCGGTTTCGTAGAACTCTTCGGTAAGCGCGTGCGCGGGCGGCGCCTTGTACATGCGGATCAGGTCGTCGAAGCGACCCTGGATCACGTTGCCCGCCTGTGCCATCAGGTACTTGCCAAGCGTCCCGCTGGAGTTCGCCAGCCCGCTCTCGTAGCCAGGGCAGGCGGAGTTTAGCAGCAGTCGCGGCGACTCGATGGCATAGCCTGAGACGATTACGCAGCGGGCGCGCTGGAAGTGCTCGCGTCCTTCACGGTCGAAGTAGAGAACGCCCTGTGCGCGTCCATCGGCGCCCATCACGATCCGCGAGACCATGCTCTCGTCGCGGATCTCCGCGCCACGCTTCAGCGCGTCCGGAACGTGGGTGATGAGCGTACTTGCCTTCGCGCCAACCTTGCAGGCCTGGATGCAGAAGCCGCGATAGATGCAGTGCGGCCTGTCGCCGCGTGAGGCAGAGAGAATCGCAACCGGGCCACCGGCAGAAACAGGAATGCCGAGTTTGGTGCAGCCCTGGATAAGCGTGTCGCCCACGCCGCCCATCGGGTGCGGCGCATAGGGGTGGCCGTGCGGCTTGCCCCACGGGTACCATGCCGGTCCCGCGACCGGCATCTCCTGCTCGAGCAGTTCGTAATAAGGCTCGATGTCTTCGTAGTCGATGGGCCAGTCTGCGGCCACACCGTCCCGTGTATAGACCTCGAAGTCGGAAGGATGAAAGCGCGGTGTGAAGGCGGCCCAGTGTACGCTGCCACCGCCCACACCCTTGCCGCTGTTGTTGCTGCCGAGGGCGAGCGGATCCGTGCCGCCGATGATGCGCAGATCGTTCCAGTACAGGTTGTGCGAGCCCGCCTCGTCACTGACCCAGTCGCGCTCCGTGTCCCAGAAGGGACCGGCCTCGAAGCCCACCACATCGAAGCCCGCTCGCGCCAGCCTCTGCAGCAGCACGCCACCTGCTGACCCGACGCCCACAATGGCATAGTCCACGGCATCCTCATTGCGGAAGCGGCGGCGTGGAATCGTGATCTTCTGCATGGGCCCAAGGCGGTGCAGCCCGTCGTGCTCCGGCGCCTCAAATTCCCCGCCCAGGGGCGATTTGGATGGAAACCAGCTCAATGTGTTCCTGCCTGTCCGTGATACGACTCGTCGTCTTTCTGTCCCGGCTTGCTGCGATCGCTCAGAGAATCCGCTGGTGCCGCCCATTCGTAGCGCTCCTCATTGAACTCCCAGGGCTCGGGTTCGCCGTTCTCGAGCCGCATGTAGCCGCGTGGATAGGCGGGGCCGCCGAAGCCGATCTCGTTCCACGCCCACGGATGCGCGTAGTATGCGCTGCAGGCATCGCTTACCAGCAGTGTCCAGAAGCGCTTCACATTGATCTGCGACCAGAGATCGTCTGCCCCGGCAGGCTTGTCATCCGCCAATGACTGCAGTAGAAGTTCCTGCGAGGTGACGGTAAGTGCGGGAAATGCGGACTGATATTGCTCCTGCGCCATTGCTTCAAAGGCGCGCGCGGCAAGGCGGTAAGCCTCCTGGTCCGACGGCATGTCTTCGTAGCGGTAGCCTTCGAGGCGGTTTGCCGCAAGCCGCGGGTCCAGCGGCGGCAACAGTAGAATGCGCTGGGCCGGTAGGCGGTCGTCCTGCGGCATCACGCGGTCGAGTACGGCCGTCAGCGTGACGGCCTCCTGCTTATTGAAGAAGCGCAGCGGCTTTGGCGGTTCCAGTCTTTTTGTGACGACGTCGCGCGTAGCCGCGTCCCAGTAGCGGTACTCGCGCATCACGTTCCATTCCGGGTAGTAGCCCGGCTGCTCACGCTGGGGCAGAGGCTCGCCTGTGCGTGGGTCGGTCAGTGGGGGCCCGCTCATGCTTCGCTCACCACGGCACCCTCGTCCAGAAGCGCCGGTCCACGTGCATTGTCGATCAGCACCTTCCACCCTCCGTCCGGCTGCCTGCGAAGGACCACGGTTGAGACTGCGGTCCAGGTTGAGCCATCACGCGCAAGAAACTTCCAACGGGAGAGATACAGCGCCACGCCATCTGCCTCCAGCACGCGCTCGACCTGCTGCTGTACACGAGCGCCTTGAGCCGCGAAGTCCTCATAGAGCCGGCGTATTGCTTCCAGACCGCGCGCCTGCACGCCCGGCTGTGGCAAAACAAGCGCTTGCGCTTCGTAGAGAGAAACAATCCTCTCTACATCGCCGCCCATAAACGCGCGATCCAGCGCATGAATGACGTCGAGTGGCGTGCGGCAGATTGCATCTACCGTCGTTTCGGCCATGGTCATCGCCTTTCCCTTCGTACCAGGTAAGCCATAAAGCCCAGCATGCCCGCCGCGGCAAACAGCATGGGGGCAAAGATCGGTGGCCCGTACAGCGTGTTGTAGAGCGGCTTGTTCCGGCCGCCCGGCCGCTTGAGAATCCCCCGCACATGAAAGTAGGTACCAACCACGCCGTCCAGCATGGCCATTGCGGACGCTGCGGGAAGCAGCGTGTTGGCCACACGCTTGCTCTCCAAGGAGGCGAGCGCCGCTCCACTCAGCAGCGGCGTGAGCACGATGGGCGACCACTGCACCTTGTAGCGGAAGTTGTTCTTGTAGTGCGAGTACCAGCTCTCCGCACCGACGCAGACGGTATACAGTGCGACCACTATGCAGAAGTGCTTCTGAAAACGGCCGGTGCGGATGTCGTCACGCCAGTCATCGCGACCGGCAAGCTCCTTACCCACCGTGACCGCGTCCAGCAGCCACGCGCGGGCAGAGCTGGTCTCTTCGCGTTGCAGGTACGACGCGAGCACGCCGAGATAGGCGCTTGTCCCAAACAGCAGCGGCGCAAAGAGTGGCGGCCCCATCACGATGTTGGTGACCGGCATGCGCCAGCCGCCGGGTTTGCGCGCGATGCCGCGAATGTGGAAGCCGAAGCCAACCAGGCCATCCAACAGCGTGGCATAGGCGAGCCAGCGCATCCATGTCTTCGCTGTCCGTTCGGAGAAGACCGCAGTGAATCCCGCAACACTCAGCGCTCCGGAGAGCACGACCGGTGTGTACATGACCGGATTGGAGTAGCTGCCGCGGTAGTGTTCATAACCGACCTCGAGCGCGCTCACGGCGCTTGTGGCCGCGACCATCAAGGAAAGCGACCGCTGAAACCGCCCCTGACGAATGTGCCGCAGCGCAGTGTGCGCGACGCCGTCGAACGGAGGAGGCACCCACTTCACCAATGCGGTGGGCGAGGTGTCGAAGCGTGCGAGACCGATCAAGCAGGCTCCCGCATCAGGGTAATCTGGGCCGCGACCGCATCCGGAATAACGGGCCCAACCTGCTCGACCGGCGACTCGCGTTCCAGGTCGCCTGTGTCCCACACCACGGCGCGCACCCAGGCTCCGCCCGCGTTTGCGATCAGGATGGGTAGCGCCATGAAGAAGCGGCGCTTGCCATCCAGCAACGCGTTGGGAATGTGAATGTCTTCGAGCAAAAGCTTGTTCGCGCCCAGCAGCAGCTTGTGCGCGTCCGACTCGGCATGCTTTTCCGGATAGCCTCCGGTCGAGAGCGCGTCGATGCCCATGCCCTTCACGCCTCGGTCCAGCAGGTACTGCGCGCCGTCACCGCTCATGTAGGGCCAGCAGGTCAGAAAGCGCTTCGTGTTGCGACGACGGTCACCCCAGCCGGTCTTGAGGAGCACCATCGCGTTCCCTGCAATCAAGGACTCATGCTTGCGCAGATCGTCTGCGTTGATGCCGTGCTCATCGGGCATGCCCTGCAGGTCGATTGCGACGCACGGCCCGTAGAAGTGCGCGAGCGGCAGTTCGCTAATGGTGGGCAGTTCGGGCAGGTAGTGAAAGGGTGCGTCCACATGCGAGCCGCTATGCGTCATGAAGGTGCAGCGTTCGACCGTGGCCTCGCCCTCGGCGGCGAATTGCTGGTACTCCGTTGCGTTGGGCGGCTGGCCTGGGAACTGCGGTGCGCCATTGAAGTGCGGCTGGCTCAGGTCGTAGATCATCGCGTGCTGCTCCGTTGTGTCAAATCAAATGTCGGCGCGGAACCGTTCGGCAGCCTGCCGTTTAAGATCCAGCCCCATGCCGGGCCGGGAAAGGTCCGGAAACATCGCCCCGTCAACCGGTCCGCGAAAACCGTCGAACAACATGCGTTCGATGCGTACATGATCGTGGAAGTACTCCACATGCCGCAGCGGCCGCGAGGCGCAGGCAAGGTGCAGATGAAGGCTGGGTGCACAGTGTGCTGACAGCGGCAACGGATGCGTCTCAGCCAGCGCACTTGCGGCCAGGAAGCCAGTTACACCGCCGCAGCGCGTGGCATCTGCCTGCAGCACGTCCACGGCTTCAGCCTGCAGCATGTTGCGAAGATACATGTCGGTGAAGCCGTATTCCCCCGCGGCAATCTCCATACCAGCAGGGGCATTGTCGCGCACCAGCCTCATGCCCGCGAGATCGTCCGAACTCACCGGCTCCTCGAACCAGGTCACGTTGCATTCGGCGCGAAACCGATGCGCGAAATCAAGCGCCTGCTTGCGTGCGTATGCACCGTTTGCATCCACGAAGAGTTCAGCTTGATCGCCGATTGCCTCGCGTGCCACAAGGACCCGGCGCAGGTCATCGTTCGAGTCCGTGCCGATCTTCATCTTCACGCGGGAGATACCTTGCTCGATCCACCCGGCAAGCTGCGACGTTAGCTGCCCATCGTCATAAACGGTAAAACCTCCAGATCCGTAGACCGGTGCGGCATCATGCGCCTGACCGAGCAGCGACACAAGAGGTTTATCGAAAATCTTCGCTTTGAGATCCCAGAGCGCAACGTCAATGGCGGAGAGCGCAGTGGCGGCAATTCCTTCGCGTCCGTAGTTGCGCTGGGCGGCACATAGCTTGTGGAAGAGACCAGCGCTTTCAAGCGGATTGCCGCCAACCACAATCTTCTCGATCAGGTCACGGCATAACGGAGCCGTAACCTTGTGGCTGTAGGTATATCCCAACCCGGTCGCACCTTCCGCGTGAAGCTCCACAACGATCAATGTTGTGGAGTTCCAGCCAAAGGTCCCGTCCGCCTCGGGCGCGTCCGTCGGGATCGTGTACGACGTTGCTGTACCACCATGAATCTTCATGCGACCTGGTCCGTTCACTGGCTGCCGGGCTGATTCGCTGCTCCTAAATAATCTGCCGCACGGTATCGTGCGCAGCGGTCAGCGCGATGCGGATGCGGTTCGGCTCACCTTTCGCCAGTGCCTCGCTGAACTTAAGCGCCTGCTTCGGTGTGATCTTCGGCGGCAGCATGGCCGTGAGCGGATCGACGACGCACTCGATGATTACGGGCGCATCGATCGCCAGTGCTTCGTCGAACTTTGCACCTGCGGTCTTCTGCTCGTCGATACGCACGCCGTGGCCGCCCATGGATTTTGCGAATGCTACAAAGTCCACCGGGAAGAGTTCGCACTGGTACTCGGGATTCCCTTCAAAGACCATCTGTTCCCACTTGATCTGGCCGAGCGAGTTGTTCTTGATGATGACGAACTTGATGGGCAGCTTATACGCAACGGCGGTAATGAACTCACCCAGCAGCATGCTGAAGCCGCCATCGCCTACGATCGCGATCACTTGCCGGGCGGGATGAGCAACCTGGGCGGCAATCGCATAGGGCATGCCGCCCGCCATCGTTGCGAGATTGCCGCTGCAAGAGTGCATCTGGCCTCGCTTCGCCTTCATGTACCGCGCCCACACCGTGGTGTTCGTGCCGGAGTCGCTGACGATGATGGCGTTCTCCTTTGTGCGCTTGCTCAACTCCCACCCGACGACCTGCGGCTTCATCGGTGAGGCAGTGTTGGTACCTTCCTTTTCGACGGTCTCGTTCCAGTCGCTCATGTCGCGCTGCGCACGCTCCAGAAAGCGCCGGTAATCATTGCGCTTCAATCGCGGCAACAGGTCACGCAGCGTCTTTTTCGAGTCGCCCACCAGGCCGACTTCGGCAGGAAAGCGCAGGCCGATGCGCTGGGCGTTACTGTCGATCTGCACGCACTTTACCTCGCCCGGCTTAGGCAGGTATTCCATGTAGGGGTAGCTTGTGCCCACCATCAGCAGCGTGTCGCAGTTTTCGATCACGTCCTGCGAAGGTGCAGTCCCCAGCAGGCCGATGCCGCCGGTTGTATATGGCGAGTCGTCCGGCACGCAGGCCTTGCCCAGCAGCGGCTTCACGATGGGCGCGCCGAGAAGTTCGGCAATCTGCTCCAGTTCGTCGCCGGCATGCAGCGCGCCTGCGCCGGCAAGGATGGCGATGCGCTTGCCATGGTTCAAAATATGGGCTGCGTGTCCCAGATCGCCCAGAACGGGCAGATTCCCGGTAATCGCCATCACGCTGTTGGTGTGGTGCGCCACGTTTCGCTCGGAGCGGTCCTTGCTGGTGACGTCCTTCAACTGCGTGTCGATTGGAATGGTGATGTGTGCGACACCACGCTGCATCAGCGCCGTGCGAATCGCGAGATCGACCGTGGGCTCCATGTGCGTGGGGCTCATGATGCGTTCGTTGTACACGGCAACATCCACGAACAATTTGTCGAGCTGCACGTCCTGCTGGCCGAAGCTGCCGGTCACGTCGGTGAACTGCATGCCGGTGATGGCAAGCACGGGCTGCTGATCGAGCTTCGCATCATAGAGCCCATTCAGCAGGTGGATGCCACCGGGGCCGCTGGTGGCAAGGCACACGCCAAGTTTCCCGGTGAACTTGGCATAGGCGCACGCCATAAATGCGGCGGACTCTTCATGACGCACATGAATGAAGCGGATTTTGTCCTGCGCCTTGCGCAGTGATTCCATGACACCGTTGATCCCATCACCGGGCAGGCCGAAGATCGTGTCTACTTCCCAGGCAAGCAGCCGTTGCACCAGTACATCCGAAGCGTTCATCGGACTCTCCTTCTTTACGGAGAAAAGATGGCAGATCGAAGCAATCCGTTATCTAGGGCCTGGAAGGGCGTGGGATTTGAGTTGCCGCTAGCGAACCGTGACCGCATTGCCGTACAGGGTGAGCAGCGGATGCACCAGCACTGAGCGGTACTCATACTGCTCGCCGAGCTTTGGGGTAAAGGCTGCGGTATACGTCCCGGGTGTCGCCGCAGGTTGTTTCGGCAGGCGCTCCCAGCCGTGAAGGCGCGACTGCTTGTCTTCCCCTGTAATATTCCGCACTTCGAACCCGAACTCTGCACCGGCAGCGCTGGTGTCCTCTTTGGCTTGCGCACTCCAGCTGCCGCGCAGCATGACGGAGCCTTGCGGACCGTGCAGCGCTGGCAGTGTGGTCACAGCAGGTGGCTGAAATGCCTCTTCCACATCCGTGAGCCGGATGACCGTGGGCAGCGGCCAGCGGTCGCTGTCGCGCAAGCGTTGCGCGCGCACCACGGAGACGTGCAGGCCATCCGCCTCCTGATGCACGCTGCTCTTCGCGGAGAGCTCAGGCCGGTACTCCACCAATTCATCGCTCTGCCCGAGCACGTTGACTTCCGTGTTCGGTGTGGCGCGCACGGTCTTCAGCACGAACTCGCGCCGTGCGCCGCGCTTCCATGCGGCGGTGCGGTCTTTCTCGTCCACGATCACGTAAAGCGCGTGCTTGTCTTTGGAGCGGGTAAACCACAGGTCCTGCTCGTTGGTCACGACCCACGGACGCGTTCCATAGATGGCTTCGCCGTTGAGGAACATCCACGAGCCGAAGGTGCGCAGCACGTCCTCCTGCTCTTGAGGAATAGCGCCTTCGGGTGTGGGGCTGATGTTCAACAAGAGGTTGCCGCCGCGCGAGCGGACGTGCACCAGCGTGCGCACCAATTCATCGGCGGACTTCGGCACATCGTCGGTGGGCTGATAGCCCCACGCGGAGCCAACCGTCATGTTCGCTTCCCACGCGCCTGGCAGAGGCGCGCCGGGCACGTTCTGCTCGGGTGTTTCGAGCGCACCGCGTGTCACCACGGTGTCCGGCTGCGCGCGCCACACGATGTCGCGCAGCCCGGCCGCCTCGCCATCGAAGAAGACGGCTGCGATGGGGCCGTACTTCGTCATCAATTCGGTCACTTGCTGCTGGTCGAGCTGCATGAGGCCGGGATTGGCCTTAGGCTGCACCTGGGGCACGAGGCGCTGGATGGGCTTGTTATTTTCGTAGAGCCAGTGAAAGTCGTCGGGTGAGAAGTACAGGCCGGTGGCAATGCCCTGCGCACGAAAGCTGGTCAGTAGCTGCTTTGTGATGTCTTCACGGTATGGGGTCTGGCCGATGTTGAAGGGTGTGGTCGCGGTCTGCCACATGCAGAAGCCGTTGTGGTGCTTCGTCGTGAAGACCATGTAGCGAAAGCCCGCAAGCTTTGCGAGGCGGGCCATGCCGTCGGGATCGAAGGCGGTCGGCTTGAAGGTCTTCGGCAGTTCCTCGTAGAAGCGCGTGGCGTAGTCCCGGCTGCTGCCCGCGAGGGAGTGGCTGATGATGAGGCCGAGTTGTGAGTCGATGCTCCAATGGATGAAGAGACCCAGGGCCTGGTCGCGAAACCACTCGAGGCGTTCGGGCCGATTATCGGTCTGGATGGTTTGTGGCTGGAGAGGTGTACCGCTGATGCCGGACAAAAGCGCCAAAGCAAGTGTTCGTACCCAGATTTTTCGCACAGAGGTTCGTCGCATAGAACAGTGCCTCATGGTTGTCATCCCGTAGCGCAGCGTTGGGACCTGCTGTCCTTGGTCCCGCCAAGCAGTTCAGGTGGAGCAGATCCCTCCACTTCGTTACGGGATGACAAACACCCGGGGTAGTGGAAGCAAACCACTGCAGCGCCATATCAAGCGAAAACAACGCACATCGGATGTGTCACCGGCGTGGCATGCACGGGAGCCGAGAGTCTGCCTGTCTTTGCATCGCGCGCGAGCACGGTAATGTCGCCGCTCTTCTGGTGCGAGATGACCATCCAGCGATTTGTCGGATCGAGCGTGATGTGGCGGCAGTTCACACCGCCACTGGGCGCGAACTGCACCGCACTCAGTTCGCCCGAGGCCTTTACGTCGAAGACGGCGATGGTGTCGTCTGCCACGCGGTTGCCGGCGTAGACGTTGCGGCCATCACGCGAGACAGCCACTTCACCGACGAAGGCCTTGTCTTTGGGAAAGTCAGGAGGCAGCGTGGATGCGGACGAGACAGGCGTGATCGAACGGTGCGTGGCGTCCCAGCGCAACACATCGACCATGGATGTGAGCTCGTCGGTGCTGTAGATCAGATCGACCTTGGGGCTGAACGCGATGTGGCGCGGACCGGAACCTGGCTTTGCCGACCAGAAGGGCGTGGCTGCGGGAGTGAGCTTCGAGGTTGCCGGGTCAAGTTCATAGACGAAGATCCTGTCGAGCCCAAGGTCGTTCACCAACACCGATTTTCCGTCCGGGGGGACCATTGCGGAGTGCGCGGGAGGATTTTCTTGCCTGCCCTTGTACGGACCGCTGCCGCGGTACTGTTCGTGCG
>CALMAP010000287.1:10338-11394 GCA_937859825.1 uncultured Terriglobus sp.
ACGCTGCCGCCACCGTAGTTGGCCACGACGACCGTGCGGCCGTCCGGCGAAACGGAGAGGTGCGTGGGGCCGTTGCCCTGCGTCTCCATCTGGTTCAGCATCCGCAGCTTGTGCGAGCTGGTATCCATCGCAAAGGCGCTCACCATCGCGTGAGGCGAATCCACCTCGCTCACCGAATAAAGGAATTGAGAACCACCCCGACGCGCCAATGCAAGGAAGGTCGGGCTCGCCAGTTCTGCTGCAAGTTCCGGTGTGCCGATCTCTCCGGTGGCGCTGTTCCAGGTCGCTGTGAGAATGCCTTTGCCCGCACCCCTGTCGATCGTGCCGATGTATATGCGGCCCGGCTGGGTAGCTGCTGACAGCGCCCGGAGGCGAGAAGCTGCGGCAAGAGCGGCACCGGTACGTAAAAAGCGGCGACGGGACAGGGAATACATGCTTCACCTCAGATAAGCTTCAGTCTGGTTCGATGTGGTGCGACCAGTCCATACTAAGGCGCAAAATCTGCAACTTAGCCGCCAGAATGACGATTGTTGCCACCGCTAATGCAAATGCCCTAGATGGAAGTGCCCTTTTTTTGTTTCCATGCTGGAGTGCACCATCTGCGTCCGCGATGCGTTGCCAAGCCTTGGAGTGAATCATGTCTGTGGTCCGTACCAGCCGCGTGAGAATGTTTCTGGCGTTCTGGCTGTTTATTCTCAGCGGTGTCGCCTTTTTGGACCGCACGAACATCTCCATCGCCGGGCTTCAGATCATTCATGATTTCGGCATCGACAACCAGCGGCTGGGCTGGGTCTTTTCCGCGTTCCTGATCGGCTATGCGGGCTTTCAGCTTCCCGCGGGTGTGCTGGCGGCGCGATTCGGGCCGCGGCATGTGCTCAGCATCGGCGTGCTCTGGTGGTGCCTTGCCACGGCACTCACGGCGCTGCTGCCCGTCACCATCCCGCATACGCTGTTCTGGCTGATTGCCATTCGCTTCCTGCTTGGGGCGGGGGAGTCGGTGGTGTATCCCGCAGCGAACCAGTTTGTGGCGCGCTGGGTGCCTCAGCGCGAGCGTGG
>CALMAP010000287.1:11404-12346 GCA_937859825.1 uncultured Terriglobus sp.
GATCTTCGCGGGTGTCGGTGCCGGCAGCGGACTTACGCCGCCGCTGCTTACCTGGATGATCGTGGAACATGGATGGCGCTCTGCCTTCTGGTTCAGCGCCGCCGTAGGTTTCGTTGCAGGAGCCGTATGGTGGGTCTTTGCGCGCAACACGCCGGAGCAGCACCTGGGCGTCTCACGTGCCGAGCTTGCAGAGATCCGCGAGGGGCTCTCATATGAGGCACTGCCACAGCGCGGCGTCGAGAAGGAGGAGGCCACCCCAATTTCGTGGAAGGCAATCTTCCATCGCAAAGACCTTGCGGCGCTGATGGCGGGTTACTTCAGCTTCGGCTACATCGCGTGGGTTTTCTTTAGCTGGTTTTTCCTCTACATGGCGCAGGTCCGCCACTTCGACCTCAAGTCCAGCGCGCGCTATGCGATGCTGCCGTTTCTCTGCATGACCGTCTTCAGCCTGGTGGGCGGCGTAATGAGCGACAGGCTGACCGCGTCGCGTGGTCTGCGCGTGGGCCGCTGCTACCTGGCGTCTGTGGCACTGCTGGTCACGGCGTTCTTTCTCGTGCTCGGTTCGCAGGTCAGCAGCCCGGCCGCTGCCGGCATCATTTTGGCCGGTGGGGCGGGTGCGCTGTACGTCTCGCAGAGCACCTTCTGGTCTGTCTCCGTGGATATCGCGGGCCGCAGCTCCGGCGTCTTCTCGTCAATGGTCAACATGGGCGGGCAGCTGGGCGGCGCGCTCACTGCATCGCTCACGCCCTGGATCGCGCAGCGATTTGGCTGGACGAGCAGCTTCGGCGTAGCGGCTGCCATGGCCGTGGTGGGTGCGCTGTGCTGGCTAGTAGTGCATCCGGAGCGGGCGCTGGAAGATACCCCTCACGCAGCCACCCCTGTGCCGGTTCTGCTTGCCAGCGCGGAACAAAGTGTGGTGCGCTAAGGCCGTTGCCATACGGC
>CALMAP010000288.1:0-7316 GCA_937859825.1 uncultured Terriglobus sp.
ACCTTGGTATCGTCGGCAGCATCCTCAAAAACAACGGCATCAACACAGGTGGATGCGAGTTCGGAGCTTGTGGGGGACCGAGTGCGGGTGGGTTTCAGGGACAAGCCGACGTTCTCAAAGCGGCACCAGCTTTTCCAGGACTTATAGCTGCTTGCGCAGCGGCGGAACCTTGCCCGATAGTGGCGCTCGGCATCGCCGCAGTGGGAGTCGTTGGATATGACATTTATCAGTTTTCTAAGGGTGGCACACAGAACATTGTTCCTAGCTGGGCTGCTGGATCAAGGCCTATTGCTGGTGAGTCTGCGTCCCAAATGGCTGATAGATTATGCAAGGCGCAGTATCCACCAACTGGTGCGGGATGTGGTTCAGGGCCTACCAGTGAACGAAATAAAATCAGAAAGTGGGCACGTGACAAATTTGGAATCTGATATCGTGACCGCCTCGTCTATAACTTACACTTTATACCTGCTGTGGTTTGTATCTTCTGCTACAGAATCAGAGGATAGTGGCATTTTAATTGGTGTTTATTCATCAGAGTCAGCGGCTAAATCTGCTGTCGCACGCCTCGAAGGCAAGCCAGGATTTGTGGACTATCCTTCAGGTTTTCAGATTTGGCCTCGTGTTCTGAACGAAGATTCGTGGACTGAAGGATTTGTGAAGGATTGATCATTCGTGCGAATTTGGGGGATGTGGTGGACCGAGTGCATTCGGTCCTGGTGTATCGAGCACCGTCCAAACAGGTGTAGGACTTCTGAATGACGGGACATTCACATACGTCGGCTTGCTGGAAGAGCTAGGTTCTTTAAGGCATCCATATCGTTTATTCGGAACTAGGTGGTGCGGCCCCGGCGGTGGGGGTGCCACGACTAGCAACGTGGATGCTGCCTGTTGCGCTCATGACCTTTGCTATGGAGATCATGGACTCTCATTCTTGCCCAATCTGGGTGTAGGGAGCTTTGACGCGGCTCAAACGCAGGCGGCAAGGGGATGCAATCAGAGTCTCTATAACGCTGTGAAGATGTACCCCAACGAACATGGTTCGCAAGCTATTCAACTCTGGCTAACCAATGGAGTGGGAGTGGGCATTCTGGCACCAGGCACATCAGTCGTCCCGTGATCCAATTTGCCTCCTCAATGGATAAGCACAGACCAAATGTTCACAGTTGATCGATAGGGGTGCAGAAGATGAACCAGACGTTAGAAGGTCGTGGAGGACTGTGGTACATCGTTCTTTGGCTGGGCGTGGTCGTGGAGGGTCTCTGGTTTTTTGTTGCATTCAAGTTAGCTCCAGCGCCATACCCCTATCAGTTGCCGCTCTTGCTACTTTTATGGGCGCTGGTCGTCTTATGCATCCTCGCCTTCAAGCAACTCCCCTTACTTGCGTTCATAGCGGCCTGCATCAATCTCGTGGGATGTGCTCTGCTCAAGAGCCGTCCGGGGGGCGTTCCCCATCCGTGGCTCTGGTTCGCCTACTACCATTTGATCGACGTACTGATCGTCATAGCCACCTTTGCAATCTGGCAACAGTGGCGTAGGCAGCAGCAGTGACACTGTCATGCGAGCTCGGGGCTTGCGGAGCTGGACCGGGTAGCTTCAGCGGAAACAATCCTTTAGCGGTGGGTGGGCCGATCATCATATCGCCAACTTGGGTGTACTCCCTCATCAATCTCTTCCACTTCCCCTACGCGAATTCTTCCGATCCTAACCACAGGCTTTATGGAACGCACTATTGCGGGCCAGGTGGCGGGGGAGGAACAACAGGCGGGCTGGATAGCCTGTGTGCAGCTCATGATGCCTGTTACCGAAGGAGCGGGGTATCCGCAATCGACAATCTGAATCCGTTCACGTCCGGTGCGGCGATGGGAGGATGCGACCGTCTGCTTTGCGCTGGGCTTAGCCAATACTCTCCGACCTCAAGAACAGAGGCATTGGGTAAAGGCCAAATCCAGCAAGTTTTTGGATGTGGGTACATAAACAAGTGAGGCAGCTAACGAGAACAGAAGACGCAAGTCTGCGACAGTTCTGGCTCCGATGCCTCTTAGCGGTGGGAATCATATGGGGGATCATTCCTCTCATAAGCCTGCCGTTCATCAGTCGCGGAGCCAAGGACTCCACGCTGGACCTCTGGGCTGTGGTAGTGAATAGCCTCACCATTTTCCCAGCTTGCGTTCTGGCGTTCTGGCATCGTCGCCCGGCGTGTGTATGGCTGACAATCAACGCAGGGTTAGTTGTCACTTCGATGACGTTCTATGTTCTCCGTACTCATCAATATCGGGTTGGGAGCATCATCGGCACGGTGGTATCGGCTCTGCTCGCGGTTCTCCTCGACATGGCAGAAGTTCGTCGTTGGCCGGGTGCTTTAGACCGCGACTACGAGAATCCCAGCCCTTTATCAGAACCGCGCTGACCATAAGAAAATCACGCTGCTTCGCATCGGCTTGGTAGGGACACACCACCCGGATTTTCGGCGACCCCGAATAATGCAAAGGGGCTCTTAAGCGGGACATCCACGGATGCCAACACACGGTCTTGGTACAGCTATGACGCGATGGGGAAGGTCGTCGAACTGCGGCAGTGCGCGCCGTCCATCTGCGGTAGCACTCCCGAGGGCAGGCCGGCGCTCGGCTTCAACTACGACTACACGGGAGCGCTGTCATCGTATTTCGACGGGGCAAGTGGCGGCATCGCGTATGAGCGTTCGCCAGCCGGCCAGATCACCTCGGTGAAAAACCTGACCTACGCAGACCAGTACAACACGCCCAATCTGGTGACCAACGTTATGGCAGGCTTTCACAAGAGAGCAGTTGCTGTTCGGACAGACTGGCCAGGGATTTTGGGTTGTCAGCCTTTGTGGAGCATGACGCAGTAGTTCTTCTTGTTAAGGCTGTGATGGTGGCTTCACTTCTATTAGGGGTACTCCTAGAGGTAAAAGGTTTCAACGGAGCTTGGATTATCAATATAGGAGTACCGCTCGCGTTCTTTTCTAGAGCTATCAGCGGAGTACTGCTGCAGTCCAATGCACAGCAAGCTAGCGAAGCTCAACAGTTTTTATTAATAACTGCGGTTCCATCAGTAATCGTTGTTTTGCTATACGCTTTTCTTTATTCAAGGAGGCGCAGAGCCGATTCGCGGAAGCCGATGCGTGCCGCGTGATTCTAACGAGTTCGGATTAGGCAATCGGCGAAGAGTCGAGCCTCGCGCGAAGACGTAGCTAGGTATCTACACATTCAACGCTCGCCTGCTTGCTTACATGCAGGTTATGGAAACGGTCCGGTGGTTCGCGAGGTGGGTGTCACGGGCCCGACCGACGGACTTGGCGCAGTGGCACTTCCATCACCAGGACCTGCTCGGCACGGAGCGGCTGCTGACCGACGCCAACGGCAACCCGGAAGGAACTTACCGCAGCTTCCCTTCGACGGCTATCCGGTCTTCAACGGCAGCAATGACGACCCAACCCACTTTGCAATGCTCGACAGGATGTCGAATCCAACACCGAGCATGCCCAGTACCGCCAGTACAGCTCCCCCAGTGACGCTGGCTCAACCCCTGACCACTACTCAGACAGCTACGACTAGCAGAGCTTCATAAGTACAGCACCATGTACGCATGGTGCTTCATGCTCCTTACAAGAGGGAGCCGAGCCAAGCGACAGTTGGCATCGTCGCAGACGGATAACGAACGACCTCGCGCCTCGCTCGTTATCCGTTTGGCCAGAGTCGCAAGCGTCTTACTAGAGCTTGTTTCGGGTCCGAGTGCATTGGAGTGCACTTACACGCGGGGGCAAAGCTGCTCATGTCACCATAGACTCATGAGTCCACAATGACATCCCGCCAAAGGAAGAGAGCACATGTTTCCTGAAGAAACGTGTGTGCTTACGCCCGGAGGGTATACCCTCTCGTGACAGTGCTCTGCGGTACCTTCCTTCTACAATGTGACCCTAAGTAACCTGGGAGCCTTAGGCTATTCAGTTGTTCGGTAGCAATCAATTTCTGGAGAGAGCGTTGAGCAATAACTAGGCCCACTCTGCTTGATCATGTTGGTGCTGTGACAGGTGCCCCCGTCAGCGTACTACAGTCCCCTTCCGTTTCCTCTGGAGTCATTATTAGGAGGAAAGAGCCATGGAATTTGTCAAGTCGGTAGCCTCGATCTCGACTGCATTCATGGTTTTCAGTCTCTCTCACATAAGGTAAGTCGCAAACGACGAAACAGAGGAGCGTCCGATGATCACTGGCCGCACTAACTCCATTCCGGAGGACGCAGAACGGTCTTGCCTTTGGTGCCGAACGGGATCATCTCCGGAAACTGTGCTGCGGCGAGGTCTGCCGGGGTGATGTGACGGATGAACTGACCAAACAAAGCGAGCTTCCCCGGCGCTTTGCCGTCAAGCACTATCACACCGATCGACTTTTTAATCTCATCTCGCACAATGCGAACAGGCTCATTCAAGTCAGTGTCCTGCGACAGCACCACGGCAACATCGAACAGGTCGCGCCATGCATCGTGAATGAGGTACGTCGCTAAATTGACGTCCGAACCCTTCTCTTCTGTATTCCAGACTTCCACGTGAGTCGGACCGCCTGGAGTCGGGTTTACAAGGGGCCTCAGCTTGGGCCTCGTGAGGAAATTGCCTTCGTGAATGGTCAGGTTGGGAAGAGTGCGAAGCGCTTGAAGATAGCGTTGCTGACGCACCGGGACACCCGGATCGAACTTTCCGCTGACTGGAGCTGTGAAGTAGCGAATGCGCTGGATGTCGTTGTCGGCATTAAGGAGTTCCCGCATCAACGCATCCAAGTTCAGCCACTTGAATTTCGTCTTCCGCAGCGCTCGATAATAGAGATTGAAACCATCAACGTAGACGTAGGTTCGCTTCACACCCTCACCTGCTCAAAACAGAAGCCGCCCGAGCTTGCGCTCTTGGCGGCTTCTGGACTGACAACACCTTGCGGCCCTGCCAGCGGGTGACACTAGTATATGGGAATGTGGACATCCGCGTATACATTTCTGCCGTGGCCTAATCATTTTCAGCGACTCAGACCTGGCTGGTGGTAACGCGTCGTGAACTGCCGTGTATTAGCCGCTTGGCCTGCTAAATGTCTAGCACTCTACACGCAGGCCTAAGCCTCCATTCGCGACCAACAGAGCTGAGCGAGCTGGCCTTCTGCTCGAATTACCACAACCTCCACCAAGGGCGCTTTGCTTCTCTTCCCTGCCGCTTGGAGCGCCACTCCGCTTCCAGGCGACCCTCTTCCTCCAAGTCGATGCCTTCGCCTTCGTACAGTGTGGCAATGGCTTCGCCACTGCGGCGAGGCGTTCCAAGATTCATTATGGGGGTGGTGACGAAGCAGGACGCAGCTCGTACCGGAACACATTCTCCAGCCCTTCGTGTTCATGCTTGCCCAAACGAGAGGCCAAAGATTTCTATGCAGCGACAGCAGAAGCGTCGCCTTACAGGATCGTGCGCACCGTCTCTTTGGCGGCTTGGGTGTCACGCCGCCTCCGCCACTATCCTTCTCACAACTGCCGTTTCGACAGCGCCATCAGGTCGCCGCGGTGTGCTCGAGTACGTCTGGCCGCTGATGGCAGGTGCGAGTTTCAAGCAAATGTCTAGCTGGTGGTTTAAGGGAGATGTATGGTGTGAACATGGTGCGGGCGGAAGAACAATCCAAACGCACTAGGCTGAGCGTCCTGTGATCAGACTGTCGCGTAGGAAAAACGAGGATGGAACCGCACCTGAAACGGATGCCGATCTGATGATCCGGGTCCGCAAGGGCGATTCTGACGCTTTGGAAGAGATTTTCCATCGTCACTCGAAGCTGGTTTACTCGGTCGCACTTCGGGTACTTCAGGACCCTCGCCTGGCAGAAGACTTGCTCCAGGAAATATTCATGCAGCTTTGGCACAAGCCGATCAACGATATCAAGCTGAACGGCAGCTTGCCCGCGCTGTTAGCGGTCATGACCAGGCACCGCTGCATCGATCAGATCCGAACGCAGAAGACCACCGTCGATCTTGAGAGCGTCGAGCTTGCGTCTTCGTTCAACCTCGCGAGAAACTCCGAGGACAGATTACTCGTGGAGAAGATACGCTCCCAGGCGAATTCCCTGCCAAGTGAGCAGCGGCAGGTGCTGGAGTTGGCGTTCTTCGAAGGGATGACCCATTCCGAGATCGCGGAAAAGACGAAACTGCCGCTTGGCACCATCAAGACACGGATACGATCCGCCATTCAACGCTTGACCAAGGAGGTAGCCGGATGAGCTTGCAATTGCCTCCTGATGACGGCGATCTGGCGTTCTACGCCATGCGGCAACTGCCTCCCGCGGATGCCGATGCCATGCAGCGACATCTTGCATCCAACCCCGCCGACCGGGCACGGCTTGCGATGGTCGAAGTTGCACTGGGCCTGTTTGCGGAAGAGACCGTATCGATGCAGCAGGTTCCCGAAGGCAGCCTGGAACGGCTGATGCAGAACGTTGTGCCTGGCCGCCAAGAAGCGGTGAAGCTGCTGCCTACAGGTAAGCCGCTAAACACGCAGCGCCCGTGGTCGATCTTTCGCCTGCTGCCCTGGGCTGGATGGGCGGTTGCTGCAGCGTCTGTGCTGCTGGTGGCCGGCCGCTACATCCCGCGCGAGGCACAGCTTGCCAGTCAGGTTGCCAACGCAAATGCCGCGGCGCGTCAGGCGGCAGCCGCGAAGCAACAGGCCGAGACGCAAAACCGTCTTCTGCAAACCGCGCTGCAACAACGGACGGTAGAAACCATCGCCCACCAGAACAGGGTCTCCAACGTTGAACAGCAAGCCGCCGCCCTCAAAGCGAAGGCGGATGCCGCACTTACCACGGCTGCAAGGCAGGAAGCGAAGGCCAATGACCTTACCGCCGTAGCAGCCGCGGCTACGCGGGAACGCGACTCCCTGCGGGGCCAGTTGGACGCACAAGCGGCGGAGAGCTCACAGATTGCAGCCCGTTCCACCGATGCAGAAGAGCTACTGAGCGCGTTACGCAATCCGGCGGCACTGCGGGTCACCCTGACTGTACCGAAGAAGAAGCCGAGCCCAACCGGGCGAGGAACTTACCTGGCCAGCACGGGCTCGCTGATCTTCATTGGAAGCAATCTTCCCACGCTGCAGGCAAACAAGGTCTATGAGCTTTGGCTCATGCCGAGTGACGGCTCCGCACCCCTGCCAGCGGGCACCTTTCTTCCGGATGCGACAGGCAGTGCCACACTGGTGGCATCCAGGTTCCGGCAGAATGTCGCAGCCAAGGGCTTTGCTGTGACAGTAGAGAACCAGGGCGGCTCACAAACACCTACCCTGCCTATTG
>CALMAP010000288.1:7326-19938 GCA_937859825.1 uncultured Terriglobus sp.
GCCTATTGTGCTTGCGGGTGCTTGAAAATAGCGGGACGCTATTGACTGGTTGACCCCTGGCATCAGGCTGGCGCTTTCGCTTCTCCGCAGATGAAGTTGCCGGCCATTCCTTCCCGTCGACGAAAGTTCATGTGAGTATCAGGAGATTTACGCCTCAAGCGCCGCCAAACACTCTCCCCGGCAGACCCGCGCCTTCCACAGCCTTGACCTACCGTCGAGACATTGATGGGCTTCGCGCTGTAGCGGTCCTGCTCGTCGTGCTGGACCACCTTCACACGCGGGTGCGGGGCGGGTATGTTGGCGTCGATGTCTTCTTTGTCATCTCCGGATATCTGATCGGCGCTTCCATTTTGAAGGAAATGGATGCGGGCACCTTCTCCGTCGCGGCGTTCTATGAGCGGCGCATCCGGCGGATCTTTCCCGCTCTGCTCGTGATGATGCTGTTTGTTGTGCTGCTTGCTTTGCGCTTCTTTGTGCCAGCAGAAATCGAGAGCGTCGCCTTTTCCCTGATAAGCGCGCTGCTGTCCGTTTCCAATTTCCTTTTTTGGCATCAGGCTGGATACTTCGACACGCCAAGTCTGCTCAAGCCTCTACTGCACACCTGGTCGCTGGCAGTGGAAGAGCAGTTCTACATCGTATTCCCGCTGCTGCTGTTCGGCATCAGGCGCTCGCTCCCTCTTCGCTTGAAACTTTGCATCCTGACGCTGGCGGGACTCAGCTTTGCGCTTGCCTGCGGAATGGTGCCACTTCATCCCACAGCTGCATTTTTTCTGGCACCCACTCGCGCCTGGGAACTCCTTTGCGGAACCGCTTTGTCGCAAGGCTGGTTTCCGGCCATTCGACGCAGCCTCAGCAAGAACCTGGCTGGTGGTGCCGGGCTGCTTTTCATCCTCGTGCCTGCGTTCGTCTATTCGGCGCAGACGCCGTTTCCCGGCTTTGCGGCGCTTGCGCCATGCCTAGGTGCGGTGCTTTTCATCGCCGCTGGAGAGGACAGACCGTCCTTGCCCAGCGCCGTTTTAAGTTGTCGCCCGTTTGCCTGGGTGGGCCTGATTTCTTACTCGTTGTATCTGTGGCATTGGCCGCTGGCTGTCTTCCAGAACAACAGCTATTTGCTGATCGACGCTCCGCCCGGTTCCAAACAGGTCAAGCTGGCCATCTTTGTCGCATCGATGGTTGCGGCGGCGCTGTCGTGGCGGTTGGTGGAACAGCCTTTCCGCCGGGGCCCTCTGCGGCCGGGCAGGCGAAGGCTCTTACTTATCAGCGCAGGCGCAAGCGCGTGCTTACTGCTTGCCTTTTGTCTTGTGGCCTCGCGGGGACTGTCCAGCCGCTTTCCGGCAGAGGCCCTGGCCGTGGACCGGTATACCAATTTCAACGTCCAGCAACCGTATCGAGAGAACGTCTGCTTTCTCGGACCAGGCAGTACCATGGCCGACTTCGATAAGAAATTGTGTCTGGCTGAATCCTCGGTACCGGCAGAGACGCGACCGGAACTCCTGCTGTTGGGCGATAGCCATGCGGCCCAGCTCTATCCGGGGTTGCGCCTCGTTTACTCGAACAGGCAGATCTTGCAGGCCAACACCGCCAGTTGCCGCCCGTTTCTCAGTCAGGTACAAGAGCCCGGGCGATGCGGCGACTTATACCGCTTCATTTATGGAACTTACCTCGCACATCACAGGCCTTCAGCGGTTCTGCTTGCAGGCCGGTGGGACGAAAGTGAACTCCGCCCGCTTTCTGAGACAGTGCGATGGCTGCAAAAGAATGGGCAGAACGTGGTTCTCTTCGGCCCGTCCATCGAATTCGACGTGCCCTTGCCGCGGCTCATCGCTCTGTCCCTGCGCGACCACGATCCTCTTCGCATCGAAAAACACCGCGCGACGGACCCTCAGAAGACAGACAGGAAGCTGGCCGCTCTGGCACGCGACGCGTGGCACGTTCCATACATCTCGATGTACGAAAACCTGTGCGGTGATCAGGTGGAGATGGCTGCCAGGGCGCAGCCTGAGACTAGCGCCGGCTGCCCGATCTATGCTGCTCCGCACGTGCCTCTACTTTTCGATACGGACCACCTCACCCCGGAAGGGTCGGTCCTGCTGGCACGGACCATTCAGAGCAATGGTCAGCTTCCGTAGGCAGTATTCACATAGGAATCGGCAGGTTGCGGAGCGGATACAGTCGTTATTTTCGTGAGGGCACAGCTTTGCTATGCCGGAATTACGTCAAGTGGAGCGCGGCTTGAGCCGCTAAAGTCGGCTTTCAAGTACCTCGGGGGTTGAAGCGCGTTCTATGGGAGCGTGCTTTCCGCGCATCTGGAGCTGCGCCCTTCCGAAAGCTATCTGTGGATACGACTAAGCGTCACTGCACAGGCGATGCAGATCCTGCATTGCAGGCCACGTGGCGTGATGCCTCTGTGTTCCGAGTCTCCACGGGCCGTTCGTCAGGCTTACGGTTCGCGACCATGCTCATGACCGAAGCCCCGATCACGGGCGTTGACACCAGCAAAACAAGCAGAGAAAAAATCAGGTCGTGACGCATGAGCGTACCTCCGGAAACATGCCGCGCTTCGGTAGATGAAATCGTCCATACAAGAAGCCGGGCTGCCACAGCTAGTATCGGCACCGCTCGTCCAAACTTTAGCGTCGTGATTTTTTTCTTAAAAAGGCAAGCCGCGCTGGACGAGACGTGACTGAAAGCGCATCCACTCATCCGGCGAAGTCCGTTGGTAGAAGTATGCGCCTGCGGACCGGGACGAATCTGTACGCCAGCGAACCTGGACTGGCAAAATTAGCAACCACTTTCTCCGTTTGGCTATCCACCTGCTCTACCGCCTGTAACGTTGTGGATGTACACGCAGCAGGTGAAGCAGTGGAGTACCGCGCCAGCGTTTGCAGGCGAACTCTGCAGGGTCACCTGCCAGCCACATCAGGCAGGAAACTTAAAAGATGAACTTGGTACCTTTTTCCCTTCTAGAGGGCCGCTCCGCATCGAGTCCGACGGCGACTGCGGGACCTTCCAGTGTTCAACGGTGCAGCTCCGCGCGTAGGCTTGCTCACCTGCTTCGTCGTTGCGCCCGGCCGGTCCTGGTGCTGGCGATGATGGCCGCAGCCGGTGCGGCCTCTGGGCAGAACCTCAAGGTCACCTATGGGGCCAGAGGGATCCAGACGCTCTCCTTTGGCGGCACGGTCCTTGCAGACGTGAACGCCTATCCGGCAGATTCGTTCCACATCTACCACATGAAGTGTCAGGACGCTGCTGACAATGCCATAACGTCAGGCCAGTACGGATGGGGGGAGAACAACAACGGCACAAACTGGAACGCCGCCACGCGCACAGAAACGTACAACTTCTCATGGGGCTCGCTTGCAGTGCAGTTCATGCAGAACGGAGACAATCTCGATCTGCTTGTGACCGAAACCAACAATGCCAACTCCGGCGTGAAGTTCGATGGAGCAGAGATCGTTCCGCTCACGCTGCATTTCCCGCGCGACCCGAACGGATTTCATGGCTACTCGCAGTTTCTGAACACCACCACTGGGCCCGGAGTAAGTATCGCGGACTACGGCACCGGCGCTGTTGCCGCGGTCTTTCCCAACCAGTCCGTTCCCATGCACGCCGGCTGGAAAAATACGGGCGCGAACACCTATAGCCCACTCATGACGACCACGTCTCCCGATGGGCTCGCTGCGTTTCTGCCGCACACGGACTATCCGCTCGCCCCCGGGAGCACATTCAAATACACCCTCTCGCTGCGGTTTACCTCTAGCGGTGTTACCGCCGACGCGACGGATGCCTATCGCAGCTTCGCCGCGACCTATCCAAGTCAGATGACGTGGAGCGACCACCGCATTCTCGGCACGGCGTACCTGGCAAGCTCACCCGCGAACGTGTCCGGCAAGACCGTTGCCGGTGGATTTCCACGAAATCCACGCCGCTACTTTAACGATGCTTCGATAGACGTGACGACGCCCCAAGGTCTGCGAAGCTTTCAGGACCGGATCCTTGCCCAGGCCACCAGCAATGTGACGAACACACGAAACATGAACGGCCAGGGCGTGGTGACGTGGGACATCGAAGGTGAGCAGTATCCGCAGGACACGAGTTATGTCTGCGCGCCCGATCAGATCGCCGCAGTCGCGCCTGAGATGGAGACCCTTGTTCTGAACAAGCAGTCACCTTACTTCGGCAGCAAGCTGGACGACGCTTACTTCAAGACCATGACGGATGCGGATCTTCGCGTCGGCGTCTGCGTGCGCCCCCAGCAGTTCGCGATTGCCGCGGATGGTTCGGCAAGCCAGAGCTTCCTGACCACCAACGAAGCAATCGTTGCAAACCTGGAAAAGAAGATTACCTTTGCCAGCACCCGCTGGGGCGTGACCGTCTTTTATATCGACAGCACCGTAGACAGTGCTGGAGGAAGTCTGAATCCGGCAATCTTTCAGAGGCTCATCACAGACTTTCCAAGTTTCCTGCTCATTCCAGAAGAGGCCACGCCGCGTTACTACGCTTACAGCGCGCCCTTCTACTCCTTTCTGTTTCATGGAACGACCGGCACAGACGCCTCGGTGTACCAGTACTACCCAAAGGCCTTTGGCGCGAACCTGGTCAACGATGTTTCCGCATCCACGTTGCTGGCCGGGGTGCCCGCTCTCACCCAGGCGGTTGGCAAAGGCGACATCCTGATGGGCCACGCGGACTACTGGCAGGCAAACAATCCCACGCTGGTTTCGATCTACCAGGCTGCGGGTGCGCTTTCCCTTCCGCCGCTCCAGGTCAAGCCGAACGTCACCTGGGCCACCCCAACAGCAGTCCCGTACGGAACACCGCTGTCGCCAATCCAACTAAATGCTTCCGCAACCACAGCAGGCACGTTCACCTATAGCCCGCCAAAAGGCACGGTGCTTCCAGGCGGCGTAACGACGCTGATGACGACTTTTACGCCAACAGACACCCAGGACTATACGACCGCAGTCGCTACTACTACGCTTACCGTCACTCCTGCATCACCGGCCATCTCGTGGCCTCAACCAGGTGCCATCGTCTATGGGACTCCCCTTGGCGATGCCCAGTTGAACGCCGTGTCTGACGCGGCAGGCAGCTTCACCTACTCCCCGGCATCCGGGACCATTCTGCCTGCTGGAACAGCTACGCTCACCGCAAGCTTTACACCGCAGAGTGCCGGCAACTACCGTAACGCGCAGGCATCGGCAAAGCTGGTTGTGTCCCGGGCAACACCCGTCATCACGTGGAACAATCCGGCGGCAATTAGCCAAGGGACCAGATTGACCGCGTCTCAGCTGAACGCGACCACAAATGTTGCAGGGACCTTCACCTACAATCCGCCAGCAGGCACGCTGCTTTCTGCGGGGCCGGCTAGCTTGAGCACGACCTTTGCTCCGGACGCCGCCGAGAACTACACTGCCGCTTCGGCCATGGTGCCTCTCTCCGTTCTGGCACCAGGTCCGAGCGACCCGGTTGCCGCCTGGCCGACACCCGCCCCGATTGTGTACGGGACGCCGCTCTCCACACAGCAGCTGAACGCTTCCTTCTCAGCCCCCGGAACGATCACCTACACACCCGTGCTGAACACGGTACTGTCTGCCGGCACAACGACCCTTCAGGCTTGGTTCACACCCCAAGATCCCAAGACGTACCGGTCCGCTTCTGCCGCGGTACAGGTAAGTGTCGCCAAAGCCCAACCCGTGTTGAACTGGCCCATGCCTGCGGCAATCCCGGCTGGCACTCCTTTGACAGATGCACAGCTGAATGCAAGCGCATCTGTCGCCGGAACGATGCAGTACTCGCCTGGCGCGGGTACGGTCCTTCCCGGAGGCGCGCAAACCCTCACCGCACAGTTCACCCCGGCGGACAGCAGGAACTATACGTCAGCATCGACCTCGGTGAACGTGCAGGTAACATCGCCCGCACCTGCTCAGTCCGGCAACCTCTTCGTGACCACGCCTGTCCAGGGTGCCAGCGTGAGCGGGACAATTACTGTTGCCGCGGTATGCCGCCTCGCGCTGGACTCTGCGGGCACCTATCTCATGGTGGACGGGTTCCAGATCGGGAACAGAAGAGTGGTAGACGGTCCCTATCTCTATACTCTCGACACTCGTACTCTCTCCAATGGTCCCCATACCATACAGATTTGGGCGCATGATATAGGCGATCGCGTTACACTTTCTCCTGGCGTGATGATCGTTGTTGCAAACTGAAGTCTCCGTCCCTCAGTAAAATGCGTGTGGTGAAACAAGCATCTTCTCCCATCACCAAAACTTCTTACTTTTTCAACCAGTACATCTCGCCTCACTGTTAGCGATCTCTAATGCTGCTGGGTGGTGACAATGAAGACATTGGTTGCAGTTCGCGGTTTTACAGCAGTTTGCCTGCTTGGGTTTTTCTCCGGTATGCTTCGGGCGGATAAGGCGTCCAGCACCCTCACGGTCGATACGACGACACAGGTCCCTGTTGGTGTTCTCAAGGCGGGTACGTACACCATTGGAATCGTCGACAGCCTTCAGGACCGCATGGTCGTGCATATCGACGGCGATTCAGGTAAGACCCACTTGCTTTTTCTTGCTGTTCCCAAGCCTGCATTCGGTGTGACCGGGATGCACCCTGTCGAGTGGAATTCATCCAGTTCAAGCAAGCACGCACTTCGCGGATATAACTTCGGCTCGCAGTTTGCCGAATTCGTTTACCCAAAGAAGGAAGCTGTGGCCTTGGCCAACGCAAATAGTGCTGGCGTGATTGCAATCGATCCTGCGTCGGAGGGACGGCCTGAACTCAAGAAACTTACTTCGCAAGACAGGGAGATGGTAAGCCTGTGGATGCTCTCGCCGGTACAGATCAGCCCGACCCAGAAGGGGATCAGCGCGAAACATTACACTGGCGAACCAGTCGTCCAAGCGGCAAATACGCCCGCTGCTCCTGCTGTCGCAACGAAGAGCCGGCCAGCTACGCCAGGTGAAAAGGTCGCGCCGGCTCCAACGCAGGTCGCCGCGTTGCATGTTCCACCCGCACCCAAATCCTATCGCCCTGCGATCAAGCGTTTGCCGCAGACAGGTAGCAACCTACCCCTCGTATGGCTGCTTGGAGGCGCTTCCCTTCTAGGTGCGGCTACCCTACGGACACGTCGCATCTTCAACGTCTAGCGTCCCCTTCAATGAACGAGCTAAAGAAAAAAGGTGTAACGGGCAGGGTTGCCGAACGCATACTTTGGTTTGGTGCCCTGCTTTGCTTTGGGTTGGGTTCCATCACTCTTCTCAAGGCGATGCAGGTGAGGCACACTGCCGAGCAGCAATATGATCCTGTAGCAAAAGCCGATCAGACGCCTGAGACCAAGCATGTCTCAGGTGGCGCACACATTGAAGGAAGACTCGAAATCCAAGCGCTGCACCTGTCTGCACCGATCCTTTCAGAATGCAGCGATGGTGCTCTCCGTCTCGGCAGCTGCCATGTAAAGGGCACTGCGACGGCTGGCGGCCTAGGCAATATGGGGGTGGCCGGGCACCGTGACGGCACCTTCCGGTCGCTCCGAAACATTCAGCACGGCCAGACCATCGACGTGTTTGGAAACGACGGTCACTTCCAGTACGCCGTAGACACCATGACGGTAGTGCCTGCCGACGACACCTCAGTGCTTGCGATTCGAGAGCAGCCAGAACTTACCCTAATTACCTGCTTCCCTTTCAATTACGTGGGAGCTGCTCCCAACCGCTTTATTGTTCATGCTCACTTGATTTCCGCTGACGGCGGACAGTAGTTGCTGGGCCTTTTAAGTAGCCTGCTGACCAGCGCTTCCTGCATGGTCGCCGCCCTTGCCTCCCACGTGGCCCCCAGACTCGCACGCCATCGCTCTTCTGACCTTCCGTCATCGAATCCGCAGGCGCGCAGAGCTTCCAGCGCAGCAACGGCCTCATCGGCACCGTTTACCAACGTAAGCAGCGGTTCCTTTCGTAACAGTTCTTCGAAGCCGCGCGTCGCAAGCATGGGACGGCAGGCAGCAAGATGCTCATAAAACCTTGTACTTGAACCGGAGTAGGTCGGTTCGCACCGTAAGTAGGGTAGGACCGCGACATGAAAACCTCGCGCATACCTGGCAAGCGAACCGTAGGGCTTTTTTCCGGGAAAACGGGTGTTCTCAGCCTGCTGAACCGATGCCCGTGCCAGGCGCTGCTCCTTGTCCGTGACCGGCATCGTTGTAGGTCCGACGAAGACCCACTGAAGCCAAGGTGTTTGCCTTACGATCGCCTGCAACAGCACCCAGTCCATATTTCCGGCCAGATTGCCGATGACACCGGCGACAGGCCGCGGGTCGGCCGAAAACTCCTCAAGGACTGCCGGCCCAAGCGGAGGCTTCGCCAGCGTATTCCTTTGCCGGGTCGCGTTGGGAACAATGGTAATTTTGCGCTCGTCGCATCCTTGCTGTTGCAGGTACTCTGCAAGACGAGCGGAGTTAGGACAGACAAGCGTGGCAGCAGCGCACATTCGTCGATCCAGCGAGGGCACGTCGATACCGCGCGCGCTCTCATATCGCGCAATCAGGTCGGTGAGCCAGTACACCACAGGGCCGGGCCAGCGTTCCGCAACCCCGGCGAAGTACGGCGTGGTGCAGACAAGAACATCTTCTAGCGCGTGCGTACTTACCTTGCGTATGTATTTCGCGAAACGCCTGTCGAAAAACGCCTTCAGCGATGCCGGTAGTCGCGCGTATCCGCTCGGCACTCGCAGAGTCTGCATCTGCAGGCCGGAAGCCGGAGCGGCGAGTGAGGTTACGTCTCCGGCGCCGAGCAGGGCCAGGTAAATGCTGACTTCAGGAACCCAACCCGTGACCGGGGTGCTCTGACTTAGTGCAGAGGCCAACTCCTCGTCCAGCACATCGGAAATCTGCAGGATGTGCCAGCGCGGCGACAAATCCATCGATCTAAGCTGCTTTCTTCACGATGTGCGATGCGTTCTCAAACGTCCGTACTCTTTCTTTGAGTACTGCATGGATTTGATGCAGGCGTGTACTCATCGCGCGTGGCGGGTTGTGGAGCGAGCCGGACAGCGCCAGCCCGCTGCCTTCTCCCAAGGGCAGATACACGGAATAGGTGGGCTCTCCACTCATGATCTCGTTCACATATTTGAACTCCCGCCCGCCTATGTGCATGGTGACCTCACTGATATGCGGGTCTTCGTAGAGTTTGTGAAGTGCCCGCCAGCATTCCTCTGCCGTGGACGAACTCGAGAGGGCGTGGCGAAGTTCCTGCATCGTGATTTCGTCTGCCACGATGTTGCGGAGAGCTCCATTTTGCAGGACCTGCCGTACTGCGCGGAACTCAACGTACTCCAAGCGATGCACACCCAGCAGGATGATGATAAGGAACAGCGCCAGGATGACAATGTCGAACTCCTGTCTGCCGAAACTCTGCAGCAGCGCGAGCCCCGCGAACACCAGACAGCACCCATACAGGATGAGAGTGGCACGCCGAGTAGAAAAGCCTAGCGCGAGGATCCTGTGATGAATGTGACCTCGATCGGCCTTGAAGATTGGCACCCTGCGTAAGTATCTGCGACTGATCGCCAACGTTACATCGATCAGGGGAAGCGCAAGCGCAAGCAGCGGACCGAGTAGCCCGAGGCCTACGCTATGAGTACTCCACACCATACCGAGGCACCCGAGGATGAACCCTATTGTCAGGCTGCCGGCATCACCCAGAAAGACAGATGCAGGCGCGAAGTTGTATCGCAGGAATCCAAGCAGAGCGCCGACCAGCGGAGCAGTGGCAAGCATAAGGCCGTAGTTATGATGCAACAGCGCGACGACAAGGGTCGTTCCTGCCGCGAGAAGACTTACTCCAGAGGCCAAACCGTCCATGCCGTCGATCAGGTTCACTGCGTTCGTACACGCCAGCAGCCACAGAATGCTGATAAGAGCGCTTAACCACAAGGGTAAATATGGAAGCGTCAGATGCGCGCCGAGCGATACGGCGAAAACGGCAGCCAGGCACTGTCCGAACAACTTATAGCGTGGACGCATATCGAACAGATCATCTGCCACGCCGATTGCAAAGATAAGCAAGGTAGCAGGAAAGACCGCCGTGATCAGAACGCGGTGTTGAATATTGATCACGGAACCCGCCGGTCTTAACAGATAGGCTGCGGCGAAGGCGACGGCACATGCAAGCATGATGGCGATGCCGCCAGACCGGGGCGTTGGATGGTCGTGCAGCTTGCGTTGGTCGTCCGGTAAATCCACCAGGCCAAGTTTTAGAAACAGGTCGCGGATACCGGGCGTAAGTAGCAAGCTTGCAAGGAACGAGGAGAAGAGAAGCGCTGCAATAATCACATTTTCTCCCTATAGGTAACTATGGGTTCCTATTGGTGAGGGTTGACCGCACTTAGGGTACGGGTTGAGAGAGGGATATGGATTGGTTTTCCAGAGCAAAAGCAATGCGTGCCGTTCCGGCAGGCAGGTCGTAGTGCTGCAGCAAGGCCTCGCGCGCCCGTGCGCCGGCGGCATGCACCTCCTCTTTGTGGTCGGCAAGGTAGCGCAAAAGGCGGCTGAGACCGGCGTGGTCTCCGTTGTCGATTTGCCATCCGCACCGGTGCTCGCGAATGTGAAGGGCCGGCGTAGCGTCCGCAGGACCCACGAAGAGGATGGGCCGTCCCGAAGCCATGATTCCGTAGACCTTGCTGGGTACAACGAGGCCCGAGCAGGAGTCGTACTGCAGCACCAGACCGATGTCTCCTATGGAAAGGCCCTCGCTTAGCTGGTCGCGCGGCACATAGCTACGCTCCTCCACAGACCGTATGTCGTACACCTCGACATACTGGCGCAACTCTTCCCGCCTGCTTCCACTGCCGACAAAGATGAAGCGAAAGCGTGGGTCGCTCTTCAACTCCAGTGCCGCGAGAGCGAAGGTGCGCACATCGTGGGCAAGCCCCAGATTGCCGGAGTAGAGAAGTACCAGTTCGTCCGGATTGCCTGAACGCGGCAGCGGACGGATCGCCTCGCTGTTCGACCAGTTCTCCGTAAGACGCATGTGGGCAGCGGGAATGCCGCGGCGCACCAGGCGCAGTGTCATGCACCGGCCCAGAGAAAGAATGCCGTCAGCATGTCTGCGGGAGCTGTCGGCCAGATATCCGACAACGCGGTCGATCACGCCACCGGCCTTGATGTAACCAAGATTCAGCGCGACATCCGGATAGATGTCCTGCTCCCAGATAAAGTGCCGCGAACCCCGCACTGATTTCACGGCCGTACCCACGAGCGAGATCAACGGCGGCGTCGTGAGCGACACCACCATATCGAACCGTGGCAGGGTAAGTGCGCGTAGCAACGCGAAAGGATAGAAGGAGAGGTACGATAGCAGCCGGCCTACCTTGCCACGCACAAATGCGAACCCGCTGACACGGTGTATGGTCGCTGGCGGCGGTGCCGTGGCCGCCGTCGTCGCATAACCGCCCTTACTGCAGATCACGTGGACTTCGTGCCCTCGCGATGCAAGCGTCGCAGTCAGATCGCTCATCTGCTGGCTGGTGGCAGCGGAATCGGGCCAGAAAAACTGGTTCAGGAGCAGGATCTTCACGCGGTCGTCCTGTCTGCGGTCGCGTGATCGCCTGCAATCACGCGCTCGCGAAGGTAAGTGGCAGGGTTGCCGGAAAACATCTGGAACTCGGGAATGGTGCCGCTAACGACGGACCCTGCGGCGGCGATTGCACCGCGTTCGAGCACCGCGCCAGGCAGCAGAATGCACCGTGCCGCGGCCCACGATCCGTCCTTGCACACGATCGGTCGCACGATCAGACCGAAGGCGGGGTCGCTCCAGTTATGGTTGCCGGTACACAGGTAAGCGCCCTGCGAGAGACACACGTCGTTGCCAAGCCGTACATCCGTGAGGTTGTCGATCCAGCAACCCTCGCCTATCCAGCAGTCGTTTCCGATGTGAAGGAACCAGGGGTACTTCACCCGTACACCCGGCTTGATCACGACGCCGTCGCCGATCTTTGCGCCGAACGCCCGCAGCAAACCTACCCTCAGAGCGGACGAGGGCAGCACGTAGGAAGCAACGACAGGCTCTCCAAAGAGGAACCAGGCAGTGCGCTTCCAGAATGGGCCCGGCCGGTACCAGGAGTTGTCGTAGTCCCTCAGCCGCACGGTCGGGCGCAGTGTCACCGCAGCACCTCACTCAAGCCCGGTTCGTCGCCACCGAGGCACCACTGATAGACCTCGGCCATGCGTTCTGCCACACTGCTCCAGCTATAGTTCTTTTGGATAAACTTTTGCCCCTTCCGGCCAGATTCCGCATTCTGCTCTGTGCTCCTGCCGAGAACATTCGACAGGCTTTCCGTAATCGCGGGGGAGGAAGGCTGCGTCAACCAGCCCGCGCCGATTTCAGGGACCCACGGCATATTGCACTGGGGAGTCAGCAGCACGGGCAGGCCAGCACCCATGGCTTCCAGCACGCTCATGCTCAGGCCTTCCGAGTGGGAGGGCAACACCAGGCATTCCGCCGCGGCCAGCGCACTCCACTTCATCTCGGTGCCAAGCATTCCCGTAAACAAAATGCTGTGCTGGATTCCATCGGAGATCGCGATTTCCTGAAGCGATGCGGCCATTCCGTCAGAGTC
>CALMAP010000289.1 GCA_937859825.1 uncultured Terriglobus sp.
CGCCTTCCGAGTCGAGCGCCCCCGCCCCGTCCGCGAAGACCAGCGTTTCCGTCCACGCCACCCCGAATTCATCGAGGGTTTCGCGCGTCGGCCGCAACGCGGCCATGTCCTCCGCGTTGGCGGCGACGATGAGCACCCGTGGGATCATTGGAACGATCCGACTCCTTGGTTCGAACCCACCCACGCCGCCGTCCGGCAAGAAACCCCTTCGCGGCCTCGTGTATCGCGCATCTGCTGCGCCCAGGCTGGCGTATTAGAAACCAACAGGGCGACCCGTATGCAAAACAGTAATCTCACTATGGCCAAAGGCACCGTGAAGTGGTTCAATGAAAAGAAAGGGTTTGGATTCATCGTGGACCCGGAAGTGGCGGGAGACATCTTCGTTCACTTCTCGGCCATCCAATCCGAAGGCTTTAAGACGTTGCAGGAAGGCGATCAAGTCGAATATGAACTCTACACCGATGAAAAGGGTTCCAAAGCTCGCAACGTCAGCCGCGTCGCATCCTAGCCCAGCAGAGTTTCGCACATCGTGACCCCGCCGGAAACCGACCCGGAGGCGTTGGGCACGGACAACATCGTGTTGATCGGCCCGATGGGTGCCGGGAAAAGCTCGGTGGCGCGGGAACTCGCGCGAATCTGCCGGCGACGGTGGGTGGACACGGACCGGTTGGTCGTGCAACAGGCCGGGGTCCCCATCACCGAAATTTTCGCCGCGCACGGCGAGGCGCATTTCCGCTGGATGGAAACGGCGGCCATTTGTTCGCTGCAGGGCTCCAGCCGTTTGATCGTTGCCACCGGCGGCGGCGTCGTGACTGAACCCGCCAACCTCCCCCTCCTGCAAGCGTTGGGCTGCGTGGTCTGGCTGACGGCGGACGAGGACGTGCTCTACGAGCGAGTCTCGCGCAACGACCGCCGACCGCTGTTGCAAACCGACGACCCGCGCGCGACCCTGCACCGGCTGCTGGAACTTCGCCGGCCGTTATACTCCGCCTGCGCCCACGCGACCGTGGACACTACGACCTGCAGCCACGGGCACGTCGCCGATGCCGTGCTCGCCCAAGCGCGCGCTTTTTTTCAGTCGCGTGACCCGGCGCGCGCCTGAGCGTAATTTCCCGCCGTGGACATCAAATCCTCACTGCTCGACCGCGCGAGCGCGCTGGGCTTCGCCTTGTGCCGGGTCGCAAGCTGCCGCGCCCCGTCGCACGCGGCGGAGTTCGGCCGGTGGCTCGACGCGGGCATGGCTGGCGAGATGTCACCGTGGTTGGAGCGCGGCAGGGCCAAGCGCGCCGATCCGCAGGCCGTGCTGCCCGGGGCCAGGTCCGTGGTCGTGCTGGCGATGAACTATTGGCAGGGCGAGCGCACTCCGGCTCAGGCGCGCCGCGAAGCCGGACGCATCGCGCGCTACGCGTGGGGCGAGGATTATCATGATCTGATCGAGACCCGCCTGCGCGCGCTGGACGAGTTTCTGCAAACTTGCGGGGGCCGCCAACGCTATTACGTGGACACCGGGCCGGTCCTGGAACGCGATTTCGCGGCCGAATCCGGCGCGGGCTGGCAGGGCAAGAGCACCATGCTCCTCCACCCGGAACTGGGCACCTGGTATTTCCTCGCGGAACTCCTCACCACCCTCGAAATCGAGCCCGATCCACCCATCCGCCACCGCTGCGGCACCTGCACGCGCTGCCTCGACGCCTGCCCGACCGGCGCGATCCGCCGCGAGCAGCCCTACCAACTCGACGCGCGTCTTTGCATCTCCTATCTGACCATTGAACACAAGGGACCAATTCCGACCGAGTTGCGCCCCCTGATGGGCGGGCGCATCTACGGGTGCGACGATTGCCTCGACGCCTGCCCATGGAATCGCTTTGCTCAGGCTAGCCGCGAGGCGACTTTTCAGGCCCGGCCAGCGACGGCCGGTGTGGCCCTGCGCGAGTTTCTTTCCATGAGCGACGAAGACTTCCGGGTGGCCTTCAAGGGCTCGCCCATCAAGCGCACGAAACGGCGCGGATTGCTGCGCAACGTCTGCGTGGCTCTCGGCAACGTCGGCACCGACGCCGACCTGCCTGCCCTCGAACTCGCCGCGACCCACGAGGAAGAACTCGTCGCCGAGCACGCCCGCTGGGCCATCGGACGTCTCCGCGCGCGCACGGAGGCCGCCGCGCAGCCGGTATGAAGGAGCGGGTCGCGGTCATCGGGGCGGGCGTCGGCGGGCTGACGTGCGCCGCCCTGCTGGCAAAGGCAGGTCTGGCCGTCACGGTGTTCGAGAAAAACGAGCGCGTCGGCGGCAAGCTCAACTGGCTGGAGGCGGACGGCTATACCTGGGACATGGGTCCGAGCCTGTTGACGATGCCCTACGTGTTCGAGGCCTTGTGGCAAAAGCTCGGCCGCCGACTGGAGGACGACCTGACGCTCGTTCCCCTGCCCGTCACGTGCCGTTACCGTTGGACGGACGGCGCGCTCATCGACGAAGACGCCGCTTTTTGGGAACGCCCGGACGTGGCGCGTTTTCTCCGCTACTCACGTGGGCTGTACGACTTGAGCGCCGACGCATTCCTCCATCATCCCCTCGACGAATGGTGGCGGCAGCTGCGCTGGCGCAATCTCGCCAAGCTGCGCCATCTGCCCAAGATCGCCTCGTTTCGCACGATGGACGGCGTGGTCAGGCAATTCTTCGGGCGCGACCCGCACCTCGTCCAGCTTTTCAACCGCTTCGCCACGTACAACGGCTCCTCGCCGTACGCCACCCCGGCGGCGTTCAACATTATCCCTTACGTCGAGGCAAAATTCGGCGGCTGGTATGTCCGGGGCGGCTTGTACGGCATCGCCCGTGCGCTGGAGGGCATTTGCCGCGACCTCGGCGTGCGCATCCTGACCGGTTGCGAGGTGCAGGGGCTCGGCGGGATCGACGGTTATCATCTGCAAACGAGCGCGGAACGCACCGGCCCCTTCGATACGGTCGTCTGCAACCAAGATGTGCTCACCGCCTATCCAAGCCTGCTGTCTGAACATCCGCAGACGCCGCGCTTCCGTGAAACGCACCTGGAACGGCTCACTCCGTCGATCTCGGCGTTTCTGCTGTATCTCGGCGTGGCGAAGACTTACCCGCAACTATCACATCACAACATTTTTTTCTCGGACGATTATCCGCGCGAGTTCCATCAACTCTTCGCCGAACGCCAGCCAATTGACGAGCCGACGATCTACGTCGCCGTCCATTCCAAGGATGACCCGGACCGCGCCCCTGCCGGGTGCGAGAATTGGTTCGTGCTCGTCAACGCGCCGGCTCTGACGGCCGACCGCCGGGTGGATTGGCCGGCGATTGGCGCAGGGTACGGCGACCGGATCATCGAGCGCCTCGAAACGCGTTTCGGTTTCCAGGGGTTGCGTGACGCGATCCGGGTACGGCGGCAATTCACGCCGGCGGACTTCGAGACGCGTTATTTGGCGAACGCTGGCAGCCTGTACGGTTTTGCGAGCCACGGGGTCGGCGCGGCATTTCAGCGCCCGAAACTTCAACCGTCCGGGTTGAAAGATTTTTATTTTGTCGGTGGGTCCACCCATCCCGGGGGCGGACTCCCGCTGGTTTGTTTGAGCGGACAGATGGTCGCCGACAAGGTCCTGCGTCGCCAAGGTAAAAAGGCGAAGGGCCGGTATCGGAGCGCGTTTGGCGGCCAGCCGTCGTAGCCTGCCCGCACTGGACAATTGGAGGACCACTGCGGATTGGTAATCTTTGAGTGATTGGATCACTGACCGTCGCGCCGAGCAAAGAGGTCAGGAGCAACGCGGCTGATTTGATCCAGAGTCATCAGGATGGCTCGGTGAAGAGGCACTCCTTCTCATTCAGACGGTACTGCGACTTGCCCATCGGACGCGTTTCCAAGCGAATTGTCGTCGGATGATTGGTGACACATACGGAAGCGAGGACGCACCGCAAAGGGTGCCATCGCGTGAGTTGTCATGCCCGAAAAGGCAACGTGCGGAGTTTTGATTCTTGCCGCCGTGTCAGAGTTTGGTCGCGCAAAGCAGCGGAGACGGCGTGGGCTCAAACAAGGGTTTTCACTTGCGTCGTCGCGCACAAGGTGCCAGAGTCCGCCGAAACACCTGCTGGAGGGGCGTTCGCTTGTCGAAGCGCGACGACTCTGGCAGCGGTTGATCCAGCGTAGCTCAGTGGTAGAGCGGGCGACTGTTAATCGCCTGGTCGTAGGTTCGAATCCTACCGCTGGAGCCATTTCGAGCACTTTGCCTCACCGTGCCAGCAAGTGCCAAATTGTGACTTGCACCCTCATTTTCAGGGGTTTCCGTATCAAAAACAACGGGCATTTGTGTGCCGGACCATGCCAGACTCCGACCGTCTGAGTCTGGGGTTTGTGCGTCTATTTGTGCGTCAGTTTTGAGGGGCAGACGGCTGATAATAGCCTGCCCTGTGGGCGTCACGGTGAACGACGGGAGCTTCGCCAGTGCCTCCCCGGTACAAAGCTGCCCGGCATCGGTGTACGTCTTCATCGTCAAGCGCAGGTCACTGTGGCGCATGAGTTCCATCGCCTCCCGTGGTGACACACCTGCTTTCGTCAGATTGGTTGCGAATGTGTAGCGCAGAGCGTGGAAATCCGCCTTTCGATTCTGAGCATCCGCATAGGGAATCCCGGCACGCTTCAAGTCGCTCTTGAAAACCCACATTCCCGGAAAGCGGTTGCCATCGAACAGCTTTGTTTCCGCCAAATTTCGTGAGGGTTGTATGGCCCGAAGCTCTGCGGCAAGCTGTTTGTGTAAGCGGATCGTTGCCTCTCGCTTATTTTTAGTAATGGAAGATCGGACGGTCAAAAACGGCTCAGGACCGTCAAGATGAATGTCGCTCCATTCGAGTTGCTTGAGTTCATTGCGACGCAACCCGGTAAAGAGTGCCATCAGGTAGGCTGGCTTTCGAGGACCAGCCACCGCCAGCAGTTTGCCAACTTCTTCCGCGTTCAACGCCCGCCGCTTTCTTACCTCAAGTCCGCGTGTTTCAACCTTTTTGACCTTCCGAAGCGGATTTGCATTTATCCGGTCTGATTCTTCCATCCATTTGAAAAACGCATTACAGGCATCAAGATACTCGTTCAGCGTTTTCGGAGCTACTTTCTGTCGGCCACGCCAACGCATAAAGCTATCGGGCGACACGTCAGAAGGACGTTTCCACAAACAACCGCCGAACACTTTCGACAACCGCTTTCCGAGGTTGTAAATGTATTTCTGAGATCGGTTCCGCGTACCAACTTCCGCGAGATAATCCCTCGTGTGAACATCTAACGAGGTTTGTGCCGCCTGCCGTTGTACTTTTGGAGCGATCACACCGGATTGTTCCTGTTGTACCTCAAGAACGATCTCTTGCAATCGCTTTTTTGCAATCTGCTTATCGGTTGCATGTAAAGCAACTGATTTTGACTTCGTTTGGCCGTTCACACAGTACCGGCCACGATAAAGACGAGAAGTCACGATCTTGCCGTTAATGCGCCGCTTTGGTTTGAATACGTTGCAAATCATAATTTATTAGTTCCGTAATTACTTTTACTATGCTTGTTGCTCCTTGAGCATATCAAACCACCGGAGAACATCCGACATAAAGAAGCGGGTACATCGACCGACCTTAATTGGTTTAGGCAGTTTGCCGCTTGCAAGATGACGCCATATTGCTCTTTCACTCATTGAGCAGATTTTTGCGAAATGCTTGACGCTAATAAGCTTTTCACCTTGTCCAATGATTGCGCCTTCTTCGCATGAAAGAGAATGATCCATATTCGCACGAGTAAACATACTATTTCATTCTTCCTTTGTTACGGCGTCAGGTGCGGCACCCCAAGCAGCACAGCGATTGGTTTAGCTAGCGCAGCTTGCACATCATTTTCAACGGCCAAAACCCGAATAGTAGCCTTCCTCACGCGCGCCTCTTGACGAGCGAGTGCTTTCATAAAGCGTGGGAGAGACCGGAGTTCATTCGGGGAAGCTTTTTCCATACCGAGTTTGACTTTAGCTAGCTTGGGAGCAAGGAAGCCGCGAGGATTAAAGCACGCATCATGAATGTATTGTCGCGTGTCTTTACTCGCACCAACGTGAAGTGGTTTCCCCCCCGAATAGAAGACGACAATGCCGCGCTTCGGAATGTCAGACGGCAACTTGTCGCATTTATACAGCGGGCATTTTTGAAGCGATTCAATAGTATTCTCTAATTCTTTCATTGAAAGGAAAGTGTTACTAGATGTTTTCATAATTAATTGATTAATCCAGAGTAGTCTTTTTCATCTACTCATTTCTTGAAACCCGCCCGGCAGGAAGTCCGCTTTCTCTATAATGCGGGTGTTGTGCGACTCAGGGTCGTTGAAACATTTATTACTTTGAAGATGAAGACACACTTATGCCTCCTGACTTGTTTGCTGACCTGTCGTTTCTTGTTTCATGTTAACCCCAGTTTAGCACGCTTTTCCCGGAAGTCAACTTTTTTAATTTGCAATCACAGAAAAATGTGCTTGGGACGACTCCACAACTCGCGTCCGGCGGGACGATGGCACATGATTTTGGAGGCCCGTTTGAATGGTTAGCTTGAATCTGAACTTCTAAATACAAAATTGGGCAATACAGCTCTCTCGGCACGAACGACTTGTGGCCTATTTATTATTCCGCCGAATATCAAATCACTCGAATATATTAATACAAAATTATATGATTTCTTTACCTGATTAGGAACGATTTACGACGAATTGAACAGGGTTCACTTTTAGTTTAAGCTGAGTAAACTAACAAACGTCCGAATACAGGTAACGCAGCCGATCCGGGTTGTTCAGGTCTTGGTGGGCCTCCCCGCTGCGGCAGAGGCGTTCACAGCAGAGGTCACGGCTCCGCGACCGGGGGTTTAATGAAAACTTTTTGGGATTAGACTTTGAATTGCTGCGTGGGGGTAGCTGCCATGCATTTTCAGCCCACCGCTTTCAAAATCCTCTTTTAAGATAGGAGCCTTTTCAATTAGCGAGAAACTCCGGGACGCGAGGACGGGTTCAGCCATTTCGACACTTTCGGCTGGTCGTTTGCAGAAAAATTGGAAAAACGCCGTTCCGCTCGCCATTATCTTGAAAACCAAGATTATTGGTTCAGCCAAACGACAATCGTGTGGTTCTTGAGGGCACCCTTCGGGGTTAGGCTGCTGGCATCAGTCCGAGTCCAAGAGTTTGCTTTCTGCATAAACACGGCAGAATCCGCAAAACAGGTCTGGCCGAAGGGTCAGACAGAATAACCCGCTGTGGACCCCTCAAAAGGTCGGTATGGGCATTTGGAACCAAAGCGACGCCTGCGGTCGTTTGTTGGTTTTTAGAGTTATAGCAAACGTCTCTTCTTGACGGCTCCGAACGAGCGTCAAAAATGCTCCTGTGCGCTGGCAAGCTCCTTTGGGCTTGTTGCAAAGAAACAGTGCGTGTGTGGCGTCGATCCGAACGACTATAAAGAACACGGCTCCAGAAAAAATCCGCCTCTCGCAATAGCCTCGAAGCACGAAGTGACTTCCAACATCTCTTCCTGTCTCCGGGGTTATTGTGGACTCTTCTGCTCTGAAAAATTCAGCCTCAGCTTCATCTTCCGCTGTGAAAGTTCATAAAAAATTACGCGAGCGAAGCGAGCCGACAAGCGAAGCGCGTCGTAAGTATTCTTGGATTATCGGAATGGAAATGAAGCACGAGACTTTACTGGATCAAGCTTGTCTATAAATCCGCTGATTTCGGTTATAGCGTTGTTTGACCCTTCTGCGGTCACTATTGAACATGCATGTTACGCTTTATAGCAGCAACAGCTTCGGCAGCGTGTGGTTGTCTGTTGGCTTGTGCTTTTTCTGCCCAAATCAAAGCCTCTGGCAAGTTCTGAGGCAGGTTCGTGCCGCCTTTGGCATACGAGACAGCAATTACGAGCATTGACAATTTATTGCCTTTCGCCGCAGCATCCTTAAAATGGATGATTGCCTCTCCTTCATCTTGAGATACGCCAGAGCCTTGATGATACAGGGTGCCAAGAAAGAACATTGATAAAACATCACCTTTTGCAGCAGCTTTGTTGAGGTAGATAAGAGCCTGTGTGTCGTCATGTGCAGTGCCGGATTGTAGATGATATAGGCAGCCAATTAGACCGATGGCGGGCACTACGCCAGCATCGGCAGCTTGCTTAATGGAATCAATCCTCCCTTCGTTAGTTAAACGCTCAAGGAACTCCATTTGCATTTTCCCTGACGAGGCCGACAACGAATCAGCTTCAATCGCCGATAGTAAACTATTTTCGAGTACTTGTAAATCTATAGACGAGGACAAGGGAACTGTATTGTTTGAAGGTATGGGCTGAGTCGCGCGTGACGGCACGGGCGTACTTGCTACAATAGTGGGAGAATCACTTATCGTCGCATCAAGTTTATTTATGTTGACAAGATTTACCATCCCGCGATTCAACTCCGACGATATTTCGCTAACTATACGTCTAATTGTAGCACAGTTATCAATCACACTACGGGCGTATATACCTATGTCATGCGCGCTCGACGATCCCATAAGTGAAAGATCAATTTCCGTGTCAATGTTGGATATTGATTCGCGTATTGCGGTGATCTTTGCTGTAAAGTCAGTCTTTAAGCAAGAAGGCGGCGGTGCATCAAAATTTGATTTGATCTCGTGCATTCGATCTCCAGCATCTCTAAGTCTGTCCCTGAACATTTGTTCGGGGAATGAAGATGAATTTTCAAGAGTAAGTTGCAATCCTGATTGAATGAGTTCCAATTTCCTGATGTTGTCTCTGAGATTATCAAGATAAGACTGCAAGCTTGGATATTGTTCAGCAATCTTCTCTTCGATTAGTTGCTGTTGTTGGTGTTCTTTTTCCCTTTCCGCAGCTTCGGCCCGTTTATATGCAGCCGCACGCATTTCTGATTGACGTTCAGCGTTGCGTGCAATAACGACTACCACTAGAATAATCAAAACAAATCCAGCAAGTATATAGAGAGCTGTCTTTTCGCTTTGTTTAAGCGGTCTGATGCGTTTGCTCCCTGCCTTGGTCTCAACGGTGTTACTTACAGGAACAGTCAGACGGAATTGACAAACAGGGCAGTTAATACCTAGACCTACTTGATTACCGGCTGCTTCCAATTTTTCTGTGCATCTTGGACAGGTGAACGTGATTTTTTGACGCTTATCGCCGAGCGCGTTTGTCTCAGTGAGAGGCAACCATTCAGACATTCCCTCCTGCCAAACAAGTGCTTCTGAAGCAATAGTTCCTTGGGTCAGCATTGTTCGCACCTGCATGGCCGTGTAAGGGCCTACTTGTTCTTCGTTCAACCAAAGAAACCAGTGTTGATTCTCCGTCGAAACAACCTGCGGAGACGAGGGCGATGAAGTGAGAGTGGCAGCATTTTCCTGAGGTTGTTTAGCGGTCGAAGGCTGTTTGATAGCCGCCGATGCCGAAGAGGTAGGGGGTTGCGAAGAGTCGAGGTCTCTACCGCAGAAGCGACACACTGTTGCCTCTGCTTTGATCGTCTCGGCACAATACGGACATCTTTTGGCCTTTCCCGAAGCAATTTCCCTCTTCTCGATTGATTTAGGATCGGGTTTCCCTGCGGCCATGCAAACAAGCCCGACAATGATTAACACGAAGCACGCAATGAGCGCGATTCCTGACGGCGATTCGTGGTTTGCCGCTGCCACAAACAGTGGCAAGCCACCTACCAACAACGCCACAAAGAGAAAAAAGCATCCAAGATTTCTCACGATGTATCCCCAGTTGAAATACCCGATTGGCGGTCAAAAATTCAGGCTGACTGCCTCATTTAACCCCGCAAGTGCCCGTTGTGAAGGTTTCGCGCGTAAGTGTGAGCGGACGTGAGACATATTCGTAAACGAGTGAGACAGAGAGGGATTTTGGACGATTAGCCGTAGAAACGGAAGCCCAAAAGATGTGCATTAATCACACATTTCACAACTTAAAACAGCGCAAGGTCGAGTGTGCGGATTCCGCACGGCATGGCGCGAAGAGATTCTCACGGGCAAAGAAACGTAATCGGCCCCAGAATCAGAAAGGCACGATTGAGCCAAAATCCGCCGGTTTCTCAGGAAGATTTGGCTGCCCGCCTTGCCATTCGAGGCGTGATTTTTGACCGTTCCGCAATCTCGCGTATGGAAGCTCGACGGCGCGCAGTGAAGGATTACGAAATCGTCGCTATCTGCGATGCTTTGCGCGTGCCGGTTTCTTGGCTATTCGGCGAATCGCCAGGGCGATTCAAACCATCTCTGTAGGGATTGAGCTTCCAAATTTGACCGTCTCTTGACGCTGAGAACCCGTGGCGGATGTAAAATTGCATGAGGCGGTTTTGATCCATCGGGAGACGTGTGGGATAGTGCGACGGCGAAACTCTGCCAATGAGCATGAAGGCACCAGCCTGAAAGAGCGCATCGCAGACCTTTGGGAACCAGTACCGTCCACGCCCCTGTTGCTGCCGCGTGGGGAAAATGTAGAAAAGTGAAAGCCAAATCGTGTTCTGATCCTGGAATCTCATGCTCAGGAAGCCATCATCCCCCAAATGGATTCGATATTCTCGCTTCTGCTTGGCGATAAAGTGGCCGGTCAAGGTATAGGCTCGTGTCGGGAATCCGAAAAAGAACGAGTTGACCGTTTCATTGATCGAAAAACCGCTTTTGAGAAGATTGTTTATGATTCGGTTGTCGGATGAGTCCAGAGGCGGACCATGCTCAATTTCAATGTGGCTGAAATGCGGCTGGTAATTCTCCCAACAGCGCGGGCCAAGCCATAGCTCGGAATTTTGGATTGTTTCTTTCATACGGTGTTGTTTACGGAAAAAGCGCCGGATGTGCGTTCGAAAAATCCCTACCTGCTTTTTACCTCGGTTTTCAAAATTCTCAGCAGGCGACCAACAATTTTCCAATATATTCACGGAATCACGAGATTGATTTTTGTTGCCAAATACTACAGATTGTAAGTCTTCCTTATGGTTCCACCGCCGGGCTTTGTAGACCTGCACCGACGTTTTATTCGTCTTGGTAATGAGGTTCTGTCTGAGGATGCGGCAGTAGAAAGCTACACTTGGGCAAAACACTGGCTGTTTCGTGAGAGTTTTGTTGGCTGGGACGATCTTCTAAAACATCGTTTGGTGGTCATCCTTGGCGAACCAGGCAGCGGAAAGACCTATGAAATGCGGAACCAAGCCGCTCAACCGGCCAAAACTCCGTTCACCTTTTTCGTTAGGCTGGATGAATTGGTTGATGCGGGGCAAAACCTTCCGGTCCCTGAAGAGGATCATCGACGCTTTCAACAATGGAGGCAGAGCCAAAGTGAAGGCGTGTTCTTCTTGGATTCGGTAGATGAAGCAAAGATCAATCAAACGGCAGATTTCTACCGCGCCCTTGATCGTTTTAGAGATTCTCTTGGTGGTGAAAATCTTCGTCGGTCCACAATAGTTATTAGTTCGCGCATAACTGAATGGCTGCCAGCAACGGACGCATACGAAGTTCGTGCCCGGTTTCAGAGCAAGAACTTAGCTGGTTCTTTATCAAACCCCTCGGATGACAAAAAGGCTGAACCTGTTCCTCTAGTTGTACAATTACTACCGCTTGAGGAAGAAAACGTAGCTGTGTATGCGGAGGCAAGGGGCCATAAAGATGTGCCCCAGTTTCTCAATGCTATTGAACAAGGGTATGCATGGGAACTTGCGCGCCGCCCCGCTGATGTAGACGATTTATTTTCTTTCTGGCAAGAGAATCATTCACTTGGATCGTTGACAGAAATCCTTGAGTTTGTTTGCGAAAGACAGCTACGGAAAACATCCGACCGAGAAAGGAAAGAATTAATTTCTTCAGAGAGAGCGCGTTCTGGCGCAGAATGCCTAGCAGCAGCGACGGTCCTTTGTCGTAAGTTCACGTTCCAAATTCCCGGAGAAACTCTCATTAGCAATAATGCATTGGACGCAATGTCATATCTTCCGGTGGATTGGCGTCCTGAAGAAGTGCGCGCCTTGTTCAATCGCGCAGTTTTTGATGGGGCAAGCTATGGTCGTATACGATTCCACCACAGGAGACTCTCTGAGTATCTCGCCTCGTGCTGCCTTCAAAGATTGCTTCAAATTGGCTGTCCGATTTCTGAAGTCGAGCAACTCTTATTCGATACCGATGGTAAGCAGCGGACACTTCGCCCATCTACCGCTCCTTTGGCAGCTTGGTTGTGCGCTGGAGCCGATACTTGGAACCGCAACATCTTGAATTGGGTATTGGAAGCGTCGCCAGAAACCCTGCTTCGTTATGGTGACGGCACGCGTTTAACATTGGAAGATCGACGTAGACTGTTTAGGGCACTCCTAAACAAAGCAGGCCAACGCGACCGACTGTGGTGGGAGCGTGACAAGGCTGCATTAACCCGACTTGCCCATCCTGAACTTGCACCGGACATCAATACCCTGCTTAGAAGCACTACGTTGGGCAGCAGTCTGCGCGAGTTCCTCTTGGAAATTGTCTCTGCTGGAAACATAGCAGAATGCAGCCAAGCAGTCTTAGAAGTAGCGATCAGTGATTTAGAGAGTGGAGATTTTTTCCCCGACGCGGCGGATGCGTTGGGAAAGATTGGCAAGGAACACGAACTACAAGAGCTTGCTAAGACAAGTTCCACCATCAAGCATTTTCGAGAGAGAGTTTGTATACCATTGTGCCAACTACTTTTTCCTAGTCTCTGGAATGCTAATGATCTTGTACAGGCTCTCTCGCGTATGCAAGGAGCTACGCATGGTGGTCATGGTTGGGACTATGTGCTTGCAGAACGGCTTAAATCCGTCTCGGATGGCCCTCTTGGTCTCTCGCTTATTAGAGCATTTATACACGCAGGCACGAACCAGAGCGAACATGATCCTGAGCTTAGTGATGAACTTCAATGGCCTTGGACCTTACGACTGGCTGCGGCGGTTGCGATTGGAATGCTGAACCAAGCGCACCTGAGTTGGGACGAATCCCACGCAGCGGCAGAGGTTCTTGTCCGAACGGGAAGCCGCCATCTGCACCTGTCTAAAGAGACTGACATCAACGCACTTTGCAAGAAGCATCCTCTTGTACGACGATTCTACTTCGAGATTGCGGCACGGAAAGTTCAACGCACACACGATTGCAAAAACCCGAATCTATCTACTATCTCGATCTTTTACGATTCGTTAAAAGCTGAATTAAGCGATATAGATTGGATTAATAGCTCAATCCAAGACCTTGCTTCCATTCATGAAAAACAGCGTGCTGTAATCTGGTCGTTAGAACTACACGACCGGTTTAGTTTGCCTCGTTCCTCTCTTGCCAAGACTCGCTTAGCAGCGAAGCCATTCCCAGAGCTTCGAGCTTCTTTATCTCATAATCATCTGGCAAAGCTCCAAATTGGCTTGAGGCGATTTTGGCACTGGAAAATCAAAGAATTCTACTATCGATACCAACGGAAGTGGACTTGGAAGCGAGTCGCCAACTGGTGGCGAACTGTCAAGGATGATTGGAAACTGTGGTTGCACCGCCGCAAGCTGACATCTGGCGAATACGGTGGATGGGTGGCGAACCTTGCTGTGGAAGCAATGTATCTTGGGAACAAAGGATACACAGTCAGCGATTGGTCGGGTTTGGAGCAAAAGCGTGGGGTCAAGTGTGCTAAAGCAGCCCGCGATGGTTGCAAGGCTATTTGGCGTTCCTATACACCGCCCTTCCCCCATCAAAAGCCATCTAATGAAGGAGCATCCTACAGGACGATTGCAGGCTTGTCAGGCATCATGGCTGCTTTAACGGACGGAGAACTGAAGCTGTCAAAGCTTTCAAAGGAAGATGCTATGTTGATTGCGCGTTACGCTTTGAACGAGTTGAACGGTTTTGCACCTTGGATGACAGAGTTAGCACACACGCAACCTGATGCTGTGCGGACAGTGTTGGCAGAATGCGTCGAGAACGAGTGGAACTCGCCTGCTGATAAGGCACAGCATCACTTTACGCTGAACGACCTTGCTTGGAGCAGAACGGATGTTGCCCATTTGGTTAAGAGCGACATTCTGAATCGCCTTAAAGTAGGTGAACCAAGCAATGCAAGTATTCTGTCGTCAGCACTGAGGATTCTGCTTGATCCTCCATGTCCTAGCAAAGAAGAGTTGGCAGCTTTGGCAAGAGCTAGAATACAACAGATGCATGTATCATCTTCGGGTCTTTCGTTTTGGATGGTGTTGTGGTTACAAGCTGATGCGCTCCCTGCCATCGACTACTTGGAAAACGAGTTACCTACAGTGGCAAAATCTTCTCTTATAGTGGTTGGTATTTGCTCACTGTTGAGCGGAAGGCGCGGTGAAACATTGCGCCTACTGGATGATCCTGCTTGGCTCTCCCCAGCAGCGATGCAGAGGTTTTTACCACTGATTTACACCTATGTACGCCCAGACGAAGATATTCACCGTCCAAGTGGTGGCGACGGGTACACGCCAAGCAAGAGAGACTATGCACAAGAGTTCCGTGGTGGCATTCTGGAAAAGTTTGTGAATACACAGGCTGTTGGAACGGGCGCAGTTTTGCGTTACTTTCTGCAAGAGCCTCTACTTTCTCACTCACAAGACTACATCCACCATCTCCTTGAGCAACATGCCGAGCATTTAGCGAATGCTCCCGCATGGTCAACGAGGGATGTGCGAGCGTTCATGTCTGATTATGAACGTGTACCGAAAACAGATGCTGATTTGTTCCGACTTGCCTGCAATCGCCTAAAAGACATTAAAGCGTGGGTGGAAACAGGCGAAGATAGCCCCCGTGAGGAAGTGAGTGCGCAAGGTAAGGAGGAAGGATTCCGACGTTGGCTACATAGGCGCATGAACGACCGTGCAAAAGAGCGTTACAAATGTGTTCAAGAGTGGGAGCTTGATGGGAAAGTGCGTCCCGATCTTCGTCTGGTTATCCCCGGTGCAGCGCCGGTAACACTCGAATTAAAAATCTATGACGAATGGACCTTGCCCCAGCTGATTGCTGGTTTAGAATCTCAACTGGTTGGGAAATATTTGCGTGATGCTAATGCTCGCTTCGGAATTTATGTTCTTGCCACCTTCAACAGACTAATTAAAAAAGAGTCATTTGATCGTAAATCATTACTGGATTGCAACAATGTTTTGGATGAGTTACAAACCAAAGCAAAGGCTATCCTTTCAATCCATGCTGATGTTGCTGGACTGCAAGTTATCATGATTCATTTTTCCCTCAAATAGCTCCTGTTATATGAATGCTCATGACATCATACTCGGCCCGTACTTAGTAGAATACTCCTCTGCTCGTACAATAGACAGAAATGTTAGCGAAACAGGCATTCGACTGGAGTTTGCAACACCTGAAAATTTGTATTGCCTTCCCATTTTCCGCTGCATTGCTTACGATAGCCAACTCCTCGATTTTGATTCACTTTTTCTCCGGGAAGTCGATCTTCCGTTTGAGACCCCTTGTTGGAACTTCCAATTAAAATCGTACATAGATGGTCCGTATGTTGCGATCACTGCGTTCCTTGCTGAGTTATACAAACGGTTTAGCCGTTTGATTCCTATACAAAAATTTCTGACAAATTTTTTTGACTGTTTACCTGTTTCTGGCTCTACCAGATATTCTCCGGACGCATCATTGTATCCATTGATAGAAGATTTATCCAAAGCGGGCTACCGTGTGTCGAACGTGCAACCGTATGGCCGTCGGATAATGGTATGGTTGGCATGGACGTTTCCTCAAATCAGATCGAATGAACAAACCAAGTGGTACTTGGACGTGTGTAGCATTGATTTTCGGCCAAAACCAGAACGAATACTTGGTTCCGGGAAATGGATTTCCTACCGCGCTAATCGTATCGAAAATTTACTATTTTCCGATCTGCAAAGGATAGCCCCACAAGAACCTGCTTTGTTGTTTCAAGATGTTGCTAAAGCACGGCTGCTGTCTGAGTTTGATTGGACCTCACTGGCTCTTATGACAAGCCAAGAGGCTCGACAGGCGCGTATAGAATTTATCAGAGCACACCCCCACTTGATTTCCGATTCGAAATGCTTGGCGCAAGCATTAAAGGATGCGGGCTTATATGGTCCCGACACTTCACTTCATCAAATTCGAAAATTTCTTGAAAGCTTGATTAAGGACTCCGGGGTCCGGAAGAATTTGTGATAGAGCCACTTTCATTATGACAGCGGATGAATTCGTCAAAGCGGTGCGTAGCGGCAAGGACAAATTGCGTCTAGATAGGCTCGTGCTGACGACTCCGGAACGTCAGCTTACGGGCAAAGGGATGCTGCGAATAGAAAACGAGAAACTTCACATTGATATGACTTTGGACGAAGGCATGGTCCCGCCTAACCCTATCGGAGCCGGTGTCGTATCCTCCAAGGACTTTTGGAAAATGGAAGGACTCATCGAAAACAATCTCCCGTTTCGATGCAACTATGGCCCCGGACCCAGTATTCACTCATCGAACGGCATTGTCACTCTTAGCGAAACCGTCAACCCGATAGACCTCGGCAAGCAGGAATGGCGGATTCAAACGACTATCGACCCGGATTCTGGCGAGGAGCGCGAGGAACCGGCTGCGGAGGCCAAAGCAATACTAAGCAGCCTCTTTGGAGGTCAAGTACATGACGCAAATGAAGCCGAGCAAGACAAAAAGCGGGATGAACCAGAGGGAACTCAGACATTCGAGTTTCATGCATGGATTTCAGACTTTGAACTAAAATCATTTAACGGCGGCAGCAAGACGGTGCGGACGAACGATTATCTAGGAGAGTATGCAAGCCGTTCTTCCACGGATACTTTAATGGGCGAAACATCCCTTTACAGTTTTGCTTTTATTCAGGAAGACGAGGACGGTAAAGATGATCTTCATATCGTTATACGTTCAAAGGAGGGAATTTCCAGCAAAGGCGAGGAATCTGATAGGAAGAAATTTTACGGTCTGCTTAACGCCCTCGCATTTACCCACGGCAAGAACGCTTGGCCCTATCGCGTAAAATACTGGTGTGGACACGCGCAAGGATGCGACACTGTAACCACGATACGCGATTTGCCCAGTACCCCTCACGCTCCATTTAGCGGGCTGAAACACAATGTTGACCTAGCGACGTTCATCGGGGAAGTAGCCACCCGATTTGCGGATGATTCCACGTTCTCCAAGAAGTTAACTTATCTTCTCTTTCTCTTTAGGCAGGCAGGAAACCGGGGAATTCATCACGAGGTCTCGACGTTGGCAATCTGCTCCCTCTTCGAGAGTTTGGTTCGAGTGTTATTCGATCATCTTGACCTTGGGAAAGAAACGCTTGAGGCGATGTCCCTGCCCGAATTCATGGCTGCAAAAGAAAAACTCCGTGCGTATTTAGAGACTTGGCCTAACAACGACGCAAGTAAGCAGCGTCTTGTGGGTTTGGTTCGTTCCGCTAATCCGCTCACCATGCGTGAGATGTTGGCAGCGGTGTGCAAACGATTAGGGTTGGACTGGGAGTCAGAGATGAGCAAGGTCTTTGCCGCATGGAAGGCCGCTCGGAATCCTTTGGCACATGGCAAATTTGGTGACGACGAAGATCATCAGGGATTTGTGGACATCATGCACGGAGAATCCCGGATCGCAGGTGGATTCAACACACTCCTCCTCAAGTTTTTTGGATATTCGGGCTATTATAACCCCTCGGTCTTTGAACCAGGCTTCAAACGAATGAGTCATCAAAATGACGTTCAATCCTCCGAAGGCGAATCAGCGGGTTGAGCGAAAGGCACGAACCGGATTTTGCCATACAAGATGCGAGACGCTATGGCTGCCACGAATTAAACGCTCTCCACGATACTGCGAATGGCAGCTTTCAATGCATCGGGCAATTTGGGCCAAACGCAAATGACCAGACGCAAGACGGGATCGCTAATTCCGGAGGGTTGTGCGTCTATTTGTGCGTCATCTAAGCTAAGTTGTTCATTTTCAACGGCGGATTGGTGCTTTCGAATCCTACCGCTGGAGCCACTTTTTAGAGGCGGTTTTCTCCTCTAAAAGCCTGATTCTCAGAGGGAAATGCAAATTTCTATTCCCCCTCATTCCTACTGAGGAATACCGCAAAATGGCGGATAAAGTTGGCAGTTTTTGGCAGTATTTTGGCAGTACATTTTCTTGGTTGCCTGTCCCCGTCGCGTAAGGTTTGATGATCTGGAACCGAGTGCCGCGACGAAACACGAAAATTCGCCCCTTAAACTTGTTCGCAAGTTTCAACGCGTATCGGATCGGTGACAACCGGAGGCGGAATTGAATGCGCTGTGTACGGGGCGCGAATGCTGTTCCGCGTCTGAGTCGACGCCCGTCGGTGCTTCCTTGTCACCCGTAAGCTTTCACCTCGGTATCTTGGGAAGCGCTCTCGACTTTACGGAAAAAGGCTTCTGTGAAGTGCAAATCGCATCCCGTCGATCTTCCCTTCAATCTCTCGTCCACCCGACAAAAATTAGATGCTATCAATAACACACAAATCCGGCCTGCGGGACAATCATACGAGGGGAACAGTCGCCGATTTCTTGCGGGCGAAAAGCCTTCCAGGGTCCACGCTTTCTGTAGTCTCGGCTTACTTCACCATCTACGCCTACGACGCGCTCAAAGAGCAATTGGAGCGCATTGAACACCTCGATTTCCTTTTCGGCGAACCGTCCTTCGTCAACCGTTTGGATCCAAGCAAGACCGAAAAGAAGGCGTTCATCATCGATGCCGACGGCTTGGAGCTTTCCAACAAGCTGCAACAGAAACGCGTCGTCAAGGAATGTGCAGACTGGATCGAACGAAAGGTGGACATCAAAACGATCAGACAGTCCAATCTCCTACATGGGAAGATGTACCATGTTGCCACCGCTGGTGTGGAGGACGCAATTCTCGGCAGCTCCAATTTCACCGTCCGTGGTCTCGGTCTCGGGACCAGTAACAACAACATTGAATTGAATCTCATCGTAGACGGCAATCGAGACCGCCAGGAACTCAAGCAGTGGTTCGATGAGCTGTGGAACAGCGACACGCTCGTGAAGGACGTGAAGCAGGACGTTCTCAGTTACCTTAAGCAGCTCTACGAGAACAACACCCCAGAGTTCATCTACTATAAGACGCTCTTCCACATCTTTGAGAAGTTCCTCAGCGATGCAGGCAAGACCGATGCGGATCTCGGAAAGACCAGTCTCTTCGAAACCGACATCTGGAAAGCTCTTTTCGAGTTCCAGAAGGACGGAGCCAAGGGAGCGATTAATAAGATTCTACGCCACAATGGATGCATTATCGCTGACAGCGTAGGATTAGGTAAAACCCACGAGGCGCTCGCGGTTATGAAATACTTTGAGCTGAAGAATGAGCGCGTTCTCGTTCTGTGCCCGAAAAAGCTGCGGGACAACTGGACCGTTTACAAAGCCAACAGCCTCCTTAACCCGTATGTATCAGACCGCTTCCGCTACGACGTCATTTCACACACCGACCTCAGCCGTGAGTTTGATGCCGCCGTTGTTGCTACCAGTTTCGTTGAGGGCTAAGGTCAGCGTGTTCTGACAGACGACCCTAACAGGGGTAAAACGCACCTGTAGGCTGCTTTTGCCGTCATGGCTATTGGTCAACAGGACGTACTTGTCGGTGATGTCGTCATCGACCACGCGGATGCTGTCGGGCAATTTTGCCAAGATCCAGACCCGCTCGCCTCTGCCCAACCCGCCGGCGGTGTGATAGATGGCGGCGTTTTTGCTGACGATGGGATCGAAGAAGGCGAACGCCTCCCGGTTCTGCACTGGCGTGTAGTCTCGACCCACGACGCCGAGCACATCATCGAACACGGCGCGCTGACACGGTTGCGGCCCGTCCTGATGACAGCGTTGGTGGCGGCCCTCGGATTCGTGCCGATGGCACTGGCTCACGGCAGGGGAGCAGAAGTTCAGAAGCCGCTCGCTACCGTGGTCATCGGCGGGATCATTTCCTCGACTCTGCTGACCCTCCTGGTTCTGC
>CALMAP010000290.1:0-372 GCA_937859825.1 uncultured Terriglobus sp.
GTCTGGAACGGCCGATGCGGCCGAGGTGGCATTCGGCAGCGGGATGTACGCGAGCAGGGCCCGCGATACCGCGTTGGTCACACCGGCGCGCTGGGCCGCGGTGAGCGTGCCGCTGTTCACGGTCAGACCCTGCGACTGCCGCAATGCCTCGTAGCTGGCGAAGAAGAAGGTGTGGTCGTGAAAGATGGGACCGCCAAGCGCGGCGCCGAAGTTGTTGCGCTTGAAGGGCGCGATCTGCGACCCCTTGGGATTGAAGTAATTGCGCGCGTCCAGCGCTTCATTGCGCAGGTACTCAAAGACCTCGCCGTGAAAGCTGTTGGTGCCGGAGCGGGTGCTCACATTCACGATCGAGCCGGAGGAGCGGCCGTACTC
>CALMAP010000290.1:382-22515 GCA_937859825.1 uncultured Terriglobus sp.
GTTGATCTTGAACTCGGAGGTGGTGTTGATCGACGGCTGAAAGGTGATCTGGTTCTGCACCAGGTCGTTCAGGTTGACGCCGTTGATCTGGAAGTTGACCGAGTCATCGCGATTGCCCGCGGTGATAAAGCTGTTTGCGCCCAGGCCGCGGCTCGGCGCGGTCAGGTTGCCGTTCGCGGGAGCCGTGACGCCGCCGGGCGTGAGCACCGTAAGGTCGAGGAAGTGGCGGCCGTTCAGCGGCACCTCCTGCACGGTAAGGCGGTCGATGACCTGGCCCACCGTAATCGACTCGGAGTCGATGAGCGGCGAGGCGGATTCCACCTGCACCGTTTCGCCGGCGGACTCAAGCTTCAGAGGAATGTCGAGGCCGGTCTTCGCGTCCACCAGCAGCGTGATCTTCTGCACAGTGTAGGCACCAAAACCCGTCGCCGTGACCTTTACGGAGTAGTCGCCCGGCGGCAGCGAAGGTGCGGTATACAGGCCGGAGCGGTCTGAAGTGATGATGCGCTCCACCCCTGTGCCGATGTTGCGCACCACCAGTTGCGCACCAGGTACGACTGCGCCGGCAGGGTCGGTGACCGTGCCCGAAAGCGTTGCGGTGGACTGCGCCATCGCAGTGGAAACGGAAACGGCGGCAACCGCGATGGCACCGACGGCAGCGCGATGGTGGATTCGAGAGAACATTAAGACCTCCAGTACAAAAACGTCAGGGTGCGCGGCAGTGCCACTCGGGGGGAAGAACCTGGTTCGTACGAAAAGCGAGAGAGAAGCGCCGGAGATGCCGACGCGAAAGCGCAACATGCGCGATCACTGCAGAGTTGCGGAATCGGCTGAAAATGTTCGAGCCGGTTAGGAACGTGCGAGACTGCTATTCGGTTGAGGCTTGTTGGCCGTAATATATCAAACATTCACCCCTGCTACTCTCAGCATTCACTTCTCTTTCCGGAGATTGTTCATGCGCCCCATTTCTGCCCTGTTTGCCCTAAGCGCCTTTGTAGGGTCATTCGTCGCCGCTGCGCAGCAGAATGGCGCAACACTGGAGAGCGACCTGCGCCGCCTGGTAGAGACGCCAGCGGTCACGGGATACGAAGGACCGGTGATTGCCGCAATCGAAAAGGAACTCACGCCGTTTCACCCCGTGCGCGACGCACTCGGCAATCTGACTGTGACCTTCGGTACCGGAGCGCCGCATCGTCTCATCGCGGCTCCGGTAGACGAGCCCGGATACGTCGTGAGCGCGATTCAGCCGGACGGCTACGCCCGCCTGCAACGGCTGCCCCAGTCAGGCATGCCCGCGCACTGGAATGAGCTGAACAACGCGCAGCCCATGCTGGTAGAGGCACGCGACGGCACGCTGCACTCCGCGATTACCGCCGGACTCTCGATCCATCTGGAACCAGGCAGGGCTGATGTGCCCAACGCCGACGACATCGACCACCTTTATCTCGACCTGGGCGCGCGCGGCGCGGACGAGGCGCGCGGCGCAGGCATCGACGTGTTGAGCCCCGTAGCCGCGGAACGGCATCTGCTGCGCGTCGGCAACACGCAGTGGAGCGGCACCGCCGTGGGTGACCGCTACGCCGCTGCCGTTCTGCTGCAGCTTGCGCGCGCGCTCGGCAAAGGCGCGTTGACGAAACAGGGCACGACTACCATTGCGTTTGTGGTGCAGCAGTGGGCCGGTTCGCGCGGACTGACGCGCATGGTGGAGGCACTGCACCCTGATGAGCTGCTGTACCTTGGGCGCATTCGCCCGGTTGCGCCGCGTGGTGCAGGTGCGACCCCGGCTCTGCCCGAACGTGATACCAATCCTGAACCCGCGCTGGGCGCCGGGATTGTGGCATCCTCCGCAGGCGCCGACGCTTCCCCTGACGCGCTCGCAAAGGAGTTTTCCAGCAAGGAAACACGGCAGGCCGCGCCTGTGCTGGTGCGCGGCTACGGCCCTGCGGTGCCGCTGCCCGCACCGGCCATCCCCCTGAGTGTGCCTCTGCTTTACCCGCTCACCGCGGGCGAGACGCTGCACGAGCGCGACGTCCAGGCACTGCTGGTGTTGCTGGGCATGCATGTTGGTGCGGCGGTGCCGGTGCACGCCGTCGTTGCAGCCCAACCCATGCCGTATGCCGCTCCGACTGCGCGTTTCTCCAATGCTCCGACACCTGAAACCGCCCTGCAGGCGCTGGTGGAAGGGTACGGTGTAAGCGAGCAGGAGCGCATGACCCGCGAGACCGTCGAACGGCTGCTGCCGGCGTGGGCGCATCCTGAGACGGACAGCGGCGGTAACCTGGTTCTGCGGCTTGGTGCTGCCAACAAGGCCGCTTCGTCGAAGCAGCCGGAAGGCATCGTTTTCATGGCGCACACCGACGAACTCGGCTTTCGCATTCGCGCCATCAATGCAAACGGCACCCTTGAGCTCGACAACAAGGGCGGCGGATCGCCCGCCTTCTTCTGGGGGCACCCCGCGCTGGTACACACCGGCACGGGCATGCGCGGCGGCGTGGTGACGCTTCCGGAGAACTGGGAGTCGCCGCAGTTCAAGTTTCCCGGTGACTTCCGCATCGCCGCGAAGCTCTACGTGGGTGCCTCTTCCTTGCAGCAGGTGGAGGCGCTTGGCATCAAGGCCGGCGACCAGGTGACCATTCCAAAGCGTTACCGCCCGCTGCTCGGCGACACAATCTCCGCACGGAGTCTGGATGACCGTGTTGGCTGCGCTGCCATGGTGCGCGCTGTGTGGGAGCTTGGGCCGGACACGAAGCGCGACGTGACCTTTGTCTGGTCCACCCGTGAGGAGCTTGGTCTGCTGGGTGCGGGCGAGTTCGCCGCCGCTTCGAACAAGGCGAACCGCACTCCGGCAACGGTGTTCGCGATCGACACCTTCGTCTCATCGGATTCACCCATCGAAAGTCATCGCTTTGCCGATGCACCGATCGGCAGCGGCTTTGTGGTGCGCGCCATCGACAACAGCAATATCGCCGCATGGCCGCTGGTGCAGCGCGTTGAGGCGCTGGCCAAAAAGCACAATATCCCCGTGCAGTATGGCATCACGGGAGGCGGCAACGATGGCGCGACCTTCCAGCGTTACGGCTCAGCCGATGTGCCGCTGAGCTGGCCGCTGCGTTACTCGCACTCACCGGGAGAGGTGATCGACACCCGCGATCTGGATGCATTGAGCAGCATCGTTACGGTACTTGCACGGGAGTGGTAGGACCCGCCGTCGCAAATTGACGTATGCTCTCGAAGAGTCATTTCGGTCTGTACGGTGAACCGTACAGCAGGAGGCGGCACCGGTGTTCACCCCCGAGAACCTGTTGGTCGACAACCTGTCAGTCAAAGAAACCTCAGAAAACCTGACAGAGCTCGCGCACCGCTCGATCAAGCGTTACATCCTGAGCGGTCAACTCACGGCGGAGTCACGGCTGACCGAAGACTTTTTTGCACGGCAGCTTGGCATCAGCAAGTCGCCGGTTCGCGAGGCGCTGAATACCCTGCAAAGCGAGGGGTTCTTGCGCATCGAGCCGCGGCGCGGAGCTTACGTGTATCGCTTCTCCGCAAAGGAAGTAGCCGACCTGTACGATCTGCGCGAGGCGCTTGAGGTTTTTGCTGCCGCAACCGTGCAGATAACCCCGAAACTCGTGGAGACGCTTCGTCAAAGTGTGGAGCGGACCTGCCACCTCATTTACGACGACCGTAAGTCCGAGCACATCGAAGAGGACATCCGCTTCCACCAGGCAATTGTCGCCGGCACCGGCAACCAGGAGCTGGTGCAGGTGCATAGCACCATCCAGAACAAGCTTTGGCTTTGCCGCTGCCAGACCTACCGGCTCACCTCACCGGACACGCCGGAGTCGCACCACCGCATCAGCGAGGCGCTCGCCATGGGCGACCGCGCCGCAGCGGAAGAGGCGACACGAAGGCACATTCGCGCGGTACGCGACATGCTGGTCGCCGACCTGGAGCGCGCGCAAGAGCCGACGTATTAGAGCAGTTCTCCTGCAGTACGAACTGCAGCCCTGGATGTGCTCCTGATGCGTGTCTAGAGGTTTCCGGGGCTGTAAGCCCTCAGGGGTGCTGGTCGGGTCAGTGGCCTGAAGGCCACTACTCCCTCCCACTCAAGGCCACGCTTGCAGAAGCTTCTGCAACATGCAAGTTTGCGGAGGTTACTTCTTCTCAGAATGCAGCGCAAAGATGCCACCCTGCGGATCGTTGCCGATGGCGATCCACGTGCCACCCGGAACTTCGTGCGGGCCCATGAAAATCTGTCCGCCTGCCGTCTTCACGCGTTCAATAGCGCCATCGAGCCTGTCGACATAAAAGTAAAAGAGCCAATGCGTGGGCATCTCTCCGCCCATCTTGCCGCAGGAGCCGCCGGTGACGGGTTCGTCGCTCGACGAGAACATCTGGTAGGTACCGTTCGGACCCATGTCTATCGCTTCGCCGCGCTTCCAGCCGAACTGCTTCTCGTACCAGGCAAAGTTCTGCTCCGGGTTGTCGCTGTGCAGCTCCTGCCAGGAGACGTTGCCTGGCGTGTTCGTCGCAATCTTTGCCGGCTCCTGCTGCTGCGGGAAGGGCTTCATGATGCAAAAGAAACCACCTTCAGGATCGGTGACGACAGCAAAGCGGCCAACGGTGGGAATGTCCTGCGGTCCGCGCCGCACCGAGCCGCCGGAAGACGCGATCTCGTTTGCGGTCTTGTCGGCGTCGTCGGTAGAAATGTAGCCAACCCAGTGGGGCTTGGCGTGCCCGGGCACGTCTGTTGGCATGGTCATGATGCCAGCCACACCGCGATCACCCGCGCTGGCGACCAGGTAGCGGGGGCCGCCGTATGCGCCGGGGTATTCGGAGATTTTCCAGCCGAGCACATCGCCGTAGAACTTCGCCGCACCATCCTGATCGGGCGTCATCAATTCGTACCAGAACCAGTCGTGAAGCTTCGGCTCTGCCATTCCGTTTCTCCTCATCCGAATCGGTCTGTGTTTCTGCGCGTATCGACTATACGCGCGGTGGTGAAACGCGACAATGGATAAGAATGGCACGCGGGGAGAGTAAGCGGCATCCGGAGAATTCCTCTGCAATCCCATTCCGATGAGACTGCGAGTACCCACCGATGACAGACGACTTCATCGAATTCTGGCGGTGCTTTCAGGCAGAACCTGGCCTGCTGAACGTGCACCCGGACGATCGCGTCTGGATGGAGCGGCACTGGCCCACCGCCCTGGCTGAACCCTGTCGTGACTGGAAGAGCTACCGGCATAGTGAACGTTTCGGAAGCCGCGATACCCACATGCACCTTTCGCTGTTGCCGGTGCCATTCTGGGGCGACCTGCGCCGCGCCAACGTGATCGTATGCCTGGCGAACGCTGGTTTCGACAACACGCTCTACTATCTGGAATCGCACCCCGAATTTCGTGAGCACCACCTGCGCGTGCTGCGGCAGAAATGCGAAGGCATGGACTTTCCATTGATCCATTTGGACCCGCGCTTCGGCTGGTCCGGGCCGTTCCAGTGGTGGGAGACGCGGCTGCGCCCGATCCTTACCGAGCTGCAATTGGACGGGCATAGCTACCTGGAAGCGCTTCGCATCTTGTCCCAGCAAGTGGCGGTGGTACAGGTCTTTCCATACCACTCGCTGGACGGCTCAAAGCTGAAGGGCAAGAGCGGGCCGCGCCGCATGCCCAGCGTGCTTGCCGCGCAGCGCTACCTGGCCGGTGTAACACAGCGGGGCGAACAGCTTGTGGTGCTAATGCGCAGCCACGCCGATTGGCTAACAGACGCGTGCGCCGCGCCAGGAAAGAACTTCGTGCACGGGCCTCGACTGCAGGGCGTGTCGTTTCATCCACGTTTTGCGGCGGGTGCGGCCATGCTGGAGCGTATACGAAACGGGCTCCGTTAGTACCGTCTACCTTCACAATCTGTTCTTTCCTCGGAGCCCTCGCTCCGGTTCGCGAATCTAATACCTGGACCCGAGTGTCCCTGCGCGCTGCGGTTAAGCCGACGCGGCAGAATCCAGTGGAGCGGCCATGCCGCCTGCGAGGAGACCTCCATCTTGAATGCTTCGTCGAGCACCCTAGAATTCCCGGTTTCCGATCCACTCAGCTACACGGCGCCTGTGGCCAGTACCTGCAGCTCCGGCCTGAGCGCCGCGCCGTGGACCTTCGACGGCGGTGTACACACCTATGGGCCGGGTGCGTCGCTGCTGGACATCATTCCCTCAGCCGCTCCACGACAGGGCGAGCTGCCGGACGAGTATCGGCGCGCTTCGGCTTCGGATCTTGACCTGCGCATCCGCGCGGCAAAGCTGGCGCTGGGTGAGCGGCTCGTCATTCTCGGCCACTTCTACCAGCGCGATGAGGTGGTGCAGTACGCCGACTTCGTGGGCGACAGCTTTCAGCTCGCGCAGGCGGCGAAGACGAGGCCGGATGCCGAGGCGATCGTCTTCTGCGGCGTGCACTTCATGGCGGAGACGGCGGACATGCTCTCGCGGCCCGACCAGTCGGTGATCCTGCCCAATCTGGCAGCGGGCTGCTCCATGGCCGACATGGCCGATCTGGACTCCGTGACGGAGTGCTGGGAGCAACTGGAGGAGCTCTTCGGCACGGAACCTGACGCAGAAGGGCGGCAACCGGTCCTTCCCGTCACCTACATGAACTGCTCGGCCGCGCTGAAGGCTTTTTGCGGCGAACACGGCGGTGTGGTCTGCACCTCTTCAAACGCCGCGACCGTTTTGAAGTGGGCGTTCGAGCGCGGCCAGCGCGTACTCTTTTTCCCGGACCAGCACCTTGGCCGCAACACCGCCAAAGCGATGGGCATTCCGCTGGAGCAGATGCCCATGTGGGACCCACGTAGACCTCTCGGCGGCAGCAGCGCGGAGACCCTGCGCAATGCAAAGGTGCTGCTATGGCACGGCTTCTGTTCCGTGCACAAGCGCTTCACGGTAGACCAGATCCGCCAGGCGCGCGCGCAGCATCCGGGCGTGCGCGTGATTGTGCACCCGGAGTGCCCGATGGACGTGGTGGACGCAGCGGACGAGTCCGGCTCCACCGATTCCATTCGCAAGGCGATCGAGGGCGCAACGGAGCCCACGGCCTTTGCCATCGGTACTGAAGTCAACCTCGTCCAGCGGCTTGCGGCGCAGAACCCGCGTCACACCATCTTCTGCCTCGACCCGGTGATCTGCCCGTGCTCGACCATGTACCGCATTCATCCCGGCTACCTTGCCTGGGTGCTCGAGGCATTGGAGCGGGGAGAGGTGCTGAACCGCATCGCCGTGCCGGAAGCCACCGCCGCCAACGCGCGGATCGCGCTCGAACGGATGCTGGCATTGAAGCCGCCCGCGCAGCCTGCCACCGGAGCGGCATTATGAAGCACGTACTCATCGTCGGCAGCGGCATTGCCGGGCTGATCGCGGCGCACGAGATCGGGCAGCGGCATGCCGTTACGCTGGTGACCAAGGCACAGCTTGCCGAGAGCAACACGCGCTATGCGCAGGGTGGCATCGCCGCGGCCATGGCCAGTGACGATACCGTGGCCGAGCACATTGCAGACACGTTGCGGGCGGGCGCGGGTCTCTGTAATGAAAAGGCGGTCGAGGTGCTGTGCAGCGAGGGACCGCGGCGCATCCGCGACCTGATCCGGCTGGGCGTCGCCTTCGACAACAGGGAAGGCGAGCTGGAGCGAGGCCTGGAGGCGGCGCACACGCGGGCCCGTGTGCTGCACGCCGGTGGCGATGCGACCGGCCTCACCATCGAACTCGCGCTGGTGCGGCAGGTGCGCGCGATGGCGAACGTCCGCGTGCTGGAGCATACCTTTGCCTGTGATCTGGTGAGAAAGCAGGATGTGATTGCAGGTCTGCTGGTACAGCACGAGGACGGCAGCCGCGAGTTTCTCTCCGCCGATGCCGTGGTGCTGGCCAGCGGCGGTGCGGGGCAGATGTACCGCTACACCACCAATCCGGCGGTCGCTACCGGCGATGGCGTTGCCATGGCTCTACGTGCAGGCGCGCAGCTTGCCGATGTGGAGTTTTACCAGTTTCACCCCACGCTACTGGGCGTGGAAGGAACGCCGTTCCTCATCTCCGAGGCGGTGCGCGGCGAGGGTGCGGTGCTGCTGGACGCGCACGGTCGCCGCTTCATGCAGGCAATCGACGCGCGTGCCGAGCGTGCGCCGCGCGATGTGGTTGCGCGCGGCATCGCGATGCAGATGAGCAAGCAGGACGGCAAGCCGGTGCTGCTGGACGCCACACGGCTGGGCACGGACTTTCTTGCGAAACGTTTCCCAACCATCGATGCGACATGCCGCGCACGCGGTTTGGCGTGGTCGCGCGAGCCCATCCCAGTTACCCCTGCGGCGCACTACTGGATGGGCGGCGTGCGCACCGACGACTTTGGACGCACCTCAGTCCGCGGCCTGTATGCCGTGGGCGAGGTTGCCTGCACGGGCGTGCACGGGGCAAACCGCCTGGCGTCGAACTCACTGCTGGAGAGCCTCGTTTTCGCTTGGCGGTGCGCTCACCTTCTACTCTCGGACTCGCCAATGGTCGAGTCCGGCCACGGCTGGCCCACATGGGAGAACGCAGAGAGAACTGTACATCGTGTTCCAATGGAGGCGCGCTCGAACGCTACCGTGGTGGATCGCGGAACACTGCGCAGCTTTCTGTGGGAACATGCCGGCATCCAGCGCAATGGAGACGCCCTGCGCAACGCGGCGCTGCAACTGGCCATGTGGACGAGCCCCGGCGAGAACGTGCAGGCACGGGAGACGGAAAATCTGCTGCAGACGGCGCGTTGCCTGGTCGCGGCGGCGCTGCTGCGAGAGGAGTCGCGCGGCGCGCACTACCGTGAAGACTTTCTTGAACGCTCCGATGCGTTCGCGCACTCGCTGGTGCTGGAACGTGCGGCTGCGCCGCTGTCCACTTCCAACAGGAGCGCCGCGTGGAGCTAGACAGGCAGCATATTGAGCGCGTCGTTCGCATGGCGCTGGATGAGGATGCTCCCTGGGGCGACCTGACTTCGCACGTTCTGCTGCCTGCGAAAGCCCGAATGACCGCGCACCTGATCGCGCGCGAGGCGGGTGTATTGTCCGGAGCAGAGGTCTTTGCCGCAGCAATGCGCTTGACCGATCCTGCCACGCAAACCGCCTTCGCCGTGCACGATGGCGAAGCGTTCGACGCGGGCGTGGCGCTCGCGAGCATCGAAGGGAGCGCCCGCGCCGTGCTGCAGGCGGAGCGCGTCGCATTGAATTTCGTGCAGCGCATGAGCGGCATTGCCACGCTCACCGCAAAGTACGTCGCCGAGACAGGAGGCACCCGCGCCCGCATCGTGGACACGCGCAAGACCACCCCCGGCCTGCGGCTGTTTGAGCGCTATGCCGTTCGTTGCGGAGGCGGCCACAATCACCGTTTTTCGCTCTCCGACGCGGTCATGGCCAAGGACAACCACCTTGCCGTACTCACGGAGGGCGGCAGGCGTGATCTGACCGAAACCCTGCTTGCAGCAAAGTCGAAGCTGCCGCACACCGCGCACTTCGAGGTGGAGGTAGACCACCCCGAGCAGATCGAGGCGGTGCTGGCAGCAGGCGTGGACACCATCATGCTCGATAACTTCAGCACGGAGCAGCTACGCGCGGGCGTAGAGCAGATAAACGGTCGCGCCCTGGTGGAAGCAAGCGGCGGCGTGAAGCTGGAACGCATTCGCGAGATCGCCGCCGCCGGGGTGGACATCATCTCCGTCGGCGCGCTGACGCACAGCGTGCGTTCCCTCGATCTTGGGCTGGATGTTTGTGACGAAGGTGAAAGGCCGGTCGCCTGAAGACAGAGATCGCGCGCGGCTTGTCTTGCCATGCCGCCATACGACATGGCTGAAGAACTGAAGCGGTGTCGAATGGTCAAAAACGACTGCACCTGCCGAAGCAAAGCTCTAGCCTGGAGCCATTCCCGCGCAATGTTTCTGAGAGGGCACGGCTTCAGCCGTGCCGATATCATCCGGCATAAGCTCCGCGCGGTCACTTCCCATGGTTGGCGGAATGAGCTTCTGCGCAGAAGAATCTCGAATGGGAAGCTCTGGCCAGCCATATGCTTCCGATCGCGCGCGGAATGATGCTGTGCGCCGCCGTGACCGCGCAAGTTGGGTTGGTTGCCTCTCCGGCATGGCTGAAGCCATGCCCTTTCAAAGGGCACAGAGAAAACATCCGGAACGCTACACCTGCAGGGACCCTGCGATAGGTGCATGTCTCCTTGCAGTCAGACCTGAGGGTCCTGCTCCCTTCCACTCGCAGCAATTCCACCGGTAGCAGAAATGCCCTAAGCGTCACGGTACGTGCGCCGCTTTAGTTCCTCGACTGCCTGCTCATGGCCTTGCAGCGCCGCCTGGCTCGTCCAGTAACGTGATTGCACGTAGTCCGGTTCCACGCCCAGGCCGATGCTGTAAAGGTAAGCAAGCTGGAACTGCGCCTCCGCGCTGCCCTGCTCCGCGGCACGGCGGAACCACACGGCGGACTGCGCGTAGCTCTGCGCAACACCCCGGCCGAAGTAGTACATGACCGCCAGCTTCTGCTGTGCTTCCACGAAGTTCTGCTCCGCGGCCAGGTGGAACCAGCGCAGGGCTTCCGCATCGCTTTGCGTCACGCCTTTGCCCTTGCCGTACATGAGGCCCAGGTTGAACTGGGCCCACGGCAACCTGCTCTGCGCAGCACGTTCACACCAGAGAAAATCGCGTTTCAGATCATCGGCAGCGTGGTAACGAAAGCTCAGGTTGGCCTCAGCCCAGGCGTGGCCCTGCTCGGCGGCCCTTCGCTCCCAGAGCGCGGCTTCTGTCTCATCTCTCGCGACGCCCTCGCCTTCTTCGAGCATCGTGCTCAGCAGGTACTGTGACTCAGCGTGACCCTCTTCTGCCGCAAGTCGGAAGGCAGCCACTGCACCGGCCAGGTCGCCCGCTTTGTAAGAGGCGATAGCACGCAGGTAGTTCGGGTTTGAGGCAGACGAGGCAGCATCGCGCCGGCCGCGACCGATGAGGCCTGTGCGGGACGGACTTGTTGCTAGCCCTGTATCCACGGAGAGGCGCTGCAGACCTGTGCTGCGTTCGACATCGTTACCGTCCATTCGCGGCCTGACGTGTTGCATCTTCATATCGCTGCCTTGCACCGGAAATTTCGACCTGCACCTTCGCGGCAAGTTCACGGAGCAGATCGCGATGTTCCGCGGCGGCAGCTTCGGCATCCTCAAAGAGCCGGGCGGCCTCGCTTGCAAGCAGGGCGTACCGTTCGATCTCAAGCGCGGACATGTCGCGATTCGCATGCAGGATCTGGCGGCTGATGCGCAGCATCTCTGCCGCGGCGGTCTCGCCAGCCTGAACGGCATTGATCTCGAGATGGTCGTCCAAAAGGCGCTGCAGTGCTTCGGTATCGCCGCGCACGTAGGCGTGGTTGGCGCGCGTCATGAGCATGTGAAAGAAGGTCTGCTCGGCATCGTCCCGCGCGAAGTCAGGATGGATTCGTTTTGCGACCTCGCGAAAAAGCGCCTTCAGGCCGGGAGGCTCGATGGTGTCCTCATCCAATTCGGGCGCGTTGCGTTGCGCTTCGTGCGTCTCTTCCGCGCGTTGCCTTGCTTCTGCGGCGCGCTGGCGCGACTGGTCCGTGCCGTTCGACGCAGCTTCGCATTCCGCGATGCGTGCCTCCAGCTCGTCCAGTTCGGCATAGAGCACGCCCACCTGGCGGAAGTAACGCGCCTCAAAGTTCTTCAGTTGCGAGCGCAGCTGCGCAACTTCGGCCTCCCGTTCCGCGAGCCTATTGCGAGCCTCGGCAAGCTGTTCGCGTTTTTCGAGGAGCGCCGCATTGTGCGTGTCCGGTCGCAGCGCGATGGCAAGCTGCAGCCGGAGATCAGTCGCCACGCTTCTCGCCGGCAACGCCGTCAATGCCATAGAACGTCTCGCCAAGCCGGATGGGTGGTCGCCCGGCCTGGATGCGGTGCAGGTTCGTATCCCGCAGGGAGTAGGCGCAGCCGCAGTACTCCTGCTGGTAAAAGTTCTCGCGCTTGCTGATTTCGATCATGCGATTGGCGCCGCCCATCTTGCGCCAGTTGTAGTCCCAATAGATGAGGCCCGCATAGCGGCTGGCGGCGCGCACGCCGGAGCCGGTGACCTGCTTGAAGTCTTTCCAGCGGGAAATGCCGAGCGAGCTGCTGATGATGTCGAAGCCGTGCTCATGTGCGTGGAGCGCCGTGCGCTCAAAGCGCATGTCAAAGCAGGAGGTGCAGCGGATACCCTTCTCCGGCTCGTTCTCCATGCCGCGAACGCGCTCGAACCAGTTGTCCATGTCGTAGTCGGCGTCGATCACCGGGATGCTGTGCTTGTCGGCGAAGCGCTGGTTCTCGTCTTTGCGCAGATCGTACTCGCGGCGAGGATGGATATTGGGATTGTAGAAGTAGATGGTGAAGTCGATGTTGGAGCGCAGCATCGTCTCCATCACCTCACCCGAGCACGGCGCGCAACAGGAGTGCAGAAGCAGGCGCTGGTGCCCCGGAGGCAAGGTAAGCGTGGGCAGGTCGTCCATCGCGGATCTCCTCCTTGGAATTCGGCGTAAAGTTGGCGTTCCGGAATCCGTTCCGCACACACCGCTCGCTCTCTAAATTTTACAGAGACTGACTGAGACGCGAGGCACGCGGACCATCAGCGTGACTGTGGCACCTGCAGCGGCACATTCAGCGTTCCAACGCGGCGGCTCGTTGCGTCCCACACCAGCAGAGACAAATACGTATCGCCCCGGTTCAGGTCGACCTGTTGCACGATGGGTACCAGTGCATTGGGCTGCTCCTTCAGCTTCGCCTCATCGACCGCAAAGGTCACCTGCTTCGCGTGCTGCAGAAGTGACTTGCCATTGCGATCCATCGCGATAAACCCCACGCCGACCACGGCTTCGGAGTCGCCACCGACTTTCCTGCGCGCAAAGGCGCTGCCGGGCACCAGGTAGCGGATGGCGTAGCGCGTTTGTCCCGGCGCGGGCGGCTGCTCTCCCGGCTTGAGCCCACCTGGACCTATAGGCTGCACCTCCGCGCGGAAGATGATCGGCTGCGCCTGCCGGAACAGATCGTCTGCCTGCTTCTGGTTCCCGGCAAGGAGCCGGGTGCGTGCGCCATTCGGCGTGGAAATATTTGCGCCATCCGCAAAGTAGCCCTGCCGATAGCTGAAGGTATAGGGGCCGCCGTCAACCTCAACCCGCACCCGGTGAAAGCGATTGTCGAACTTGAGGCCGTGCGGCGAGTAGCTCAACGTATAGAAGTCGCCACCCGTCTCCACATCGTGCAGGGCCGCCTGCCACACACCATTGCCGTTGTAGTAAGGCAGCCCGCCGGTCGCAGTTGCAACGTCCTGCATGAGGCCGTGCTGGGCGGAGGTCAGGTCCGTAACCGGCAAGGTCACGTCAGGCAGGGTCTCGTGCCCTGGCGTTGGTCCGGACACTGCCGGCGCGGTAGTTAGACCGCGCGCGTCAATGGGATAGACCGCGATGCGTCCGGCTTCGAGCTCGTCGTAAATGTAGCGCAGCTCCGGCCCAGGACTGGACACCAGTCCGGCTGGATTGAGCGACAGCGCTGCCCCGCCTGAAAACCACAGCACATTCTTGCGGCCGGGTATGCCGGAGAAGTCCTCAGCGATGCCGCGCAACGTGCTGAGGTCGGTGTAGTGGTCGCGGCCCAGCGCAGCAAAATGCGGCAGCGCATGGTGCACGGCATCCAGTAGACGCGTGTGGTCAGCCGTAAAGTCCTGCAGCAGGACCGAGTGCAGACCGGCGTTCAGATACATCGCCACAGCGATACCTGCGGGAAGATTGCCGACCAGCTTTTCCAACTGGTAGGCGAGGTACATCTGGTCCGGCAGCGACAGATTGGCGATGTCGACCACAAGAATGTTGACCACGGGCGGCATGTGCAGCAGCCGCGCATTGGTATAAACACCCGGCGAGAGCGCATCTTCTGCCAGTGCAATCTGCGGACCGCCCGAGTGCTCTTCAAAGGAGGCGAGCGGTTCGGCTTGACCGTTATCCGTCAGGTGAAATGCAGATTGCGGCAGGCCGTGTACAGGCTTGCCTGCCCGGTCCAGCACCAGCACGTCTGTGATGACAGATCGCGCGCTGGAGCGAAGCGTGTAGGTCTGGGACAGGTCTTGACTGCCTGCCTGCGATGCGGCTTGCCCTTGCGCGGCAACGCAGGCAAATATCGGCAAAAGCCCAGCAACCGTTCCACGCATGAGATTACGAAACACGAACGTGTCCTCTCTTTGTGATGCTCACTCTACACCGCGTGTAAGCCTTCGGCCACGCATGGATTACAGAGGTGAGTGGTTTGACAGATGTGGTGCCCACCTTAGCTTGACAAAGGTGGGCCAAGCGGCAGATTGGCTTTCGCACTACCAAAAAACTGGCAGTGCTCCGTTAGGCGAGGTGAGCTACTTGCCATAAAGCGCAAGCGCGTTGTCACGCAGCACCATGCGTGCCAGCACGGCGGCTCGTGCCTCGTCGATCTCTCCATCGCGCAGCATGGCCGTGAGGGCCAGGCCAAGAGCGGTGCGCGCATTCCGTGCGGCGATCCAAGCGGCCTCCTCCCAGCCCAGATAGTCCGAGTAAGGATAGCCGTCTGTGCCGAACAGCACCTTGTCCGGGTAGATCTCCAGCCGCTCACGTAACCATGCAGCCTCAACGCGCGGCGAGAAGAGATAGTCCTCCTGCGAGATGTCGAGATACACGTTCGGCTTTTCCAATAATGAGAGCGCCTCCCGCACGAATGGCCAGCCGCCGTGCAGCATCACGAAGCGCGTCTTGCGCAGGCGCGGGTCGTTGAAGAGCGGTTCCAGGTTCATTGCGTTCGCGCCTGCGATTGCGAAGTAGCTGCCACCGCCTTCCATGACGTGGATATGCACCGCCATGCCGAGCCGTCCGCACTCCTGCGCAATGTAGCGAAAGAGAAAATCCTGCAGCAGCTTGTAGTCGGCATCGGAAGGTGCAGTGCCCGCCACGCTTTGCGCGTAAATACGGCTGGCATCCGCTTCTGAGGGATTGCCAATGGCGAGCGTGCGCAGGTAGGCAAGTTCAAACTTCTCCGCAATGGCACCGGCGGCGTGCTGCCGCTCCACTGTGGGCGTGATGACGTTTGCCAGGTACGCGCTCAGGGTGCGCGGCATCTGCTGCAACCCGGCCTCTTTCAGATAGCGCGCCCGCAGCTTGTCTTCCAAGGCAAAGAAGTTTGCCTTGTCCGGCGTTTGCGCGGCGAGCGCGCTGTTGTTCAGCGGAAAGACCAGCGCGTCGGCATAGGGCACCCAGCGGAAGCGCGGAGCCGCAATGCCCGTGCCGAGCGCGACCCGGTTGGCCACCATGGTGCCGATGCCCGCCTGGTCCAGCACCCACACGCTGTAGTTCGCAACCTCACGCGCCTGTACTGTTGCACGAGCTGTTTTCAGCTTTTGCATGGCTTCTGGACCGGCGGGTGGCACGATGTCCACCTGCCAGAGCGCCTTCCACGCGGCACGTAGCGCCGGATTGTCCGCACGCAGCGCGATCGGGTCGGTCTGAGGCTCCATGTTGTCGACCGGCAGTGCATCGAAGCCACGGTCTGCCGGGTCCACCGACGGCGGCAGAACCGGGTGCGCGTGATTGTCGAAGGCCGGTGTGCTCGCGATCACCTGCGCAATGGCCGGATCAATCTCCTGCGACAACTGCGATGGGCCCAACGCGGCAGGAGCGATTCCCTGCGCATGCAGCGCAGTGACAGGCGTGGCCAGCAACGCGGCCAGGGCGACGAGATGTTTCGCAAACAAGGTGGGCACGAGGGGAAGTTAGCATATTGAGTGCGGCGCGCCGCAAGAAATGCACACGCACTTTCGGAGAAACGCCGTATGGCCTTGGACGACGACCTGAACATTCTCGCGGAGCAGGAACGCCTCTTGCGCTTCGTTACCTTCACGGCAGACACGGCATGGGCCATTGGTAGCGCGTTACGCGCGGACGCGCTGCGCCGAAATGCCGCGATGAGTCTGGAAGTGCAGCTTGCGGGTCGTGTGCTCTTCCACGCTGTGACGGGCGAAGCGCCGCCCAACCAGAGCGACTGGATCCGCCGCAAGCGCAACACCGTGCTGCGATGGGGACGCTCCAGCTACGCGATGGGCCTGGAACTGGAGAAGAGCGGCCTGACCCTGGAAGCGCGCCACGGCCTTACCCTGGCCGACTTCGCTCTGCACGGCGGCGGCTTCCCTCTGCTTTGGGCAGAGGCTGGCTGCGTCGGCTCCATCGTATGCAGTGGTCTGGCGCAGAGAGAGGACCATGCGATGGTAGTGGATGCGATTGCGTCTGTGCTGCAGGTGAATGTGCCGCGGCTTTCCTTTGGCTAGATAGCTCGCCTGCGGCCACGTTCGTTATCTCGCAGCGCTTTGTTTGTCATGTTGTCGTCTCGCAGCACTGCATGGAATCTGCTTAAGTGCCGTGCGCCAGGATGCGACAGCATCGGTCCTGAGAGCATTCAGCGCCGTTGCTGTGCCCCGTGCCAGATGCGCAGGATGTCGATGGTGGAATCTGTGACGCGATAGACAGCGATGTATGGCCAGGGAGCAAATACCAATTCACGCGTCCCGGCTCCCTTCCTGGTCGGCCACGGTTCGGATTGGTGACGAGGTCTTCGCAGCCGTCGTAGAGGACCTTGGCCACATTGCGAGCGGCTTCAGGCTTGTCGCGACGGATATAGAGGACGATGCGATTTAGTCTTGCGCGCAGGGATAGTCCATCGAATGAGATGGCGCATTACGAACGGAGAATCTCCTCAACGCTAGCCAAACTTTTTCATGGCTTATGAAGTCGCCGTGATCCGCAGAGGCAATACCCTCCCGCACAGCCGCGCGAAACCGCTCGTCTTCGCTAAGCAGGCACAATGCCGCATCCTTCACAAGCTGTGTGGCATCCGTGCCGCGATCATGCGCTATCCGCGAGAGTTTTGCTTCCTGTTCGGGAGAAAATCGCACATCCATCTAGTAGAGCCTAGAAACCTGTCGCCCGCATGTCAACGATGGCTTCGCTACACCGGCCAAAAGATTGGCCAAGACTGCATGACATCTCCTAACTTCTTTTTATTGCACGACAAAGGCCGGAACAAATTCGTTCCGGCCTTTGTTCTTACCGACTGCTTAATTAGAAGGAGATACGTCCGCTGATACGCAGCACGCGCGCCGCGTTCGACGCGGTAATTTGGCCGAAGGTGGTGGTCGTGTTTACGTCTGCGGCGGGGTTCGCCCACTGCGGCGTGTTGGTTGCGTCAAAGGCTTCTCCACGCAGCACCAGGGTGTACTCACGGAAGATGGGAATGTTCCGGCTGAGACCCAGATCCAGGTTGAAGAGGCCCGGTCCACGAATGGAGTTACGGCCTACGTTGCCGTTCTGCACAGTGCCGTAGAAGGTAGAAGCTTTTACCAGGTTCCCGTTGTTCAGGAAGTATTGCGGGAAGTTGGCGTTGGCACCGTTGTACTTCACGCCGTTCAGCGAAAGCTTGCTGATCTGGTAAGGAACCGGCTGGTCGCCGCTGTTGGTCATCGAACCGTCGGCAAGTTGGAAGGGCGTGCCGCTGTCATAGATCATGACGGCATTCAGGTCGAATCCGCCGACTAACCGGCCCAGAAACCCGCTGCTTAAGAACTGGCGGCCTGGACCAACCGGAAGTTGGTAGTTCGTCCAAAGCGCATTTACGAACGTGCGGTCAAAACCACTGTTCGCGTAGTTGCGGCTGAAGAACTGCGGCGAGCTAAATGCCACGGTTCCCGGGGTGCTGTTGGTGTCATACGTGTTCAGCGTGTGCGACCAGGTAAAGGCATAGCCGAACTGCAGCGACTTGAACTGCCGCTCGTTCAATGCGAACTGCAGGCCCGAGTAGCTGACACTGCCCACCGGCGCGAAGTTGTTGATGCCGTTTGTGTCGCGGCGAACGCCTCCAGTTGCCGCGGCATTCGCAAAGATCGGACGTGCACCGTTTCCTGCGCTGCTGACGGGCGCTGCGTTGATGTCGACGCCGGCAACCTGCCGGATCTGGTGCGTTCCGACGTAACCGATGCTGGCGGTCAAACCCTTCGAAAGGTCCCGATCGACAAACAGGTTGAACGTTTCCAGATAACCGCGGCGGAACTTCTGGGGCGAGAAGATTGTGCCGTAGTTATAAGGCAGCGGAACGACACCACTGCTGATGTCTGGCGTGACTACGGTCGGGACACCCACAGGAAGCGTTCCGCCCAATGCAGCCGCAGCGGAAGGCGTATTGGTGTTTGCTGCGCTAAGACCGATCGCGGCGATGTACTGCGACGTGAAGGTGGTCGCGGTGGTGGGGCCGGTCACACCGGTCTGGCTCAACGTGGTCAACGCCGGGTAAGCATCGCGGTAGAAGCGGTAGTTTTCAGGATCGACGGTGATGCCGAAGCCCGAACGGATGACCGTCTTGTCGTTGATACGGTAATTGATGCCGAAGCGCGGCACCAGCATGCCTTTGCCCACACTCACACCCGTGTCGGTGGGAGTATTGCCGCGGCCGCCGATCAGCACATTGCCAGAGGCCGGATCGTAGCGGAAGACGCCGGTATGATCGCGGGTCGCGAAGGGATAGTACTCATACCGCACGCCGTAGTTGATGGTCAGGTCCGCGCTTGCCTTCCACGTGTCCTGCGCAAAAAAGCCGAACTCTGAAAAGCGCGGACCGTTGGGCTGAAAGAGCTGGACGGTCTTCGCAACGTTGTTTGGCAGCCCAAGCAGATTGTCTGCAATGGCACGATAGATGTTAGGCGTACCGCTCGCACTGCCGTTCAGGCCGGTAATGCCGCCGGAAAAGGTGAACTGCCCACGAGGGCCAGCGCCGTTTGTCTGCAGGTGATTGATGGCGGAATGGGTGTATTCTCCGCCAAAACGAATCGTATGGCTACCGCGGACATACGTCGCGTTCAAGTTGCCAACATATTGGTAGTCGCGGAAACTGAACGGGTTCGACTGGGTGTAGTTCCCGTAATTCGACAGGCCCTGGCTCTCGATGAATCCAGGAAATCCAGACTGGAATGCAGTGGCGCCGTTCGTACCCGGGATACCTAAGGTATTCAGGCCGATGTTCGTGCCGAAGTCAGGTCCCTGGGCAGCCAGATCAATGCGGACCACACCGGCATTCGCGTCGATCAGGAAGTTGGGTGTGAAGGTGTGGGTCGCACCCAGGCCGATGTTCTTGATGTTGCCAGGCGCGGTGCCTGGTTGGCCGCCGTCAAAGGTATTCCCGATGGCCCCTCCCAGTGCGGTGGGATCGACGATCTGGGAGCGCAGGATCGAGTAACGCCCGAAAAAGGTGGTCTTGTCGGTCGGATTGTAATTGATCTTGGTGTCGTAAGTTCCACGATCGAAAGCCAGCACGGCTCCACCGGCGAAGTTATTCGTGGACGCCGCATTATTGGTAGGCTGCGGAATCAGTGCGAACAGCCTGACCGCCGGGGCACTTAGCCTGTTTGCCGGAATGATGTTCCCGGCAAAGGGTGTGCGGCCGGTGCCATCCGCATTGCCTGTGAGCGGGTCATAAATGGTGGTTGGTGCGGATGAAAAATCGCCGCCGCGGAACTGCGTCTGGGGCACCGTAAAGACGTTGCCGTTCTTGAACTGCCTGAGGGACGTCTTGTTGTAGTTAAAGAAGAAGAACAGCTTGTCCTTGATGATGGGACCGCCGATGTTGCCGCCGTACTCGTTGTAGATGTTCTTGGGAACGCGTGGCGTCGTCGTTACACGGGTAAAGTAGTTGCGTGCGTTGAACTGGGAGATCGAGTTGTATTCCCAGATGCCGCCATGAAAGCTGTTGGTGCCGCTCTTCACGACGAAGTTTGCAGCAACACCGCCCGCCGCCCCCTGCTCCGCATTGAAGCTGCTGGTCACCACGTTGACCGACTCAATGGCGTCCTGCGGCGGAATGTATGCCGCTTCCGACTGCAGCCAGGGATAGTTCACTGCCGCGCCGTCGATCTTGATGGAGTTGATGGTGTTTGCCACGCCATTCGCATTAATGGCCTGGTTGCGGCCGGGATTGCCGGCCTGCGAATTCATCTCCTGTGGAGGAGGGATGCCAGGGATGAGGCGGAAGAGATTTTCCGGGTTGCGCCCTGCGGAGCCGGCGGTGGGAAGCTGCTGTACCTGCCGCGCACTGATCTCGTAGCTCACGTCGGCACGGTCTGTCTGCAGCGCGGGCGGTGCGGTGTTCACGTCGACCGACTGGTTGACGCCGCCAATGGTCAACGTGGCGTCAATGCGCTTGGTCTGGTTGACACCCACGGGAACGGCCCGTGTTTCCGACGCGCCGAAACCTGTACCCGCGATGGTCACGTTGTAGGTACCCTGCGGCAGGTCGGTGATGTTGTAGTTGCCTGAACTGTCAGTGGTAACGGTGCGCGTGAGCCCTGTGTCAGGATTGCGGGCGGTCACGGTCGCGCCTGCAACGGCGGCGTTGGACGCGTCTGTAACGCTGCCGGTCAGGCTGCCGTAGAGGGCCTGGGCCAGAACGGCGCCTGCGAAGACCAGGGGCGCGGTGAGCGCGAGTAGTCTGCCGGAATTGCCACGCCGAGTGGAGCGTGCGGGTGTGTGAAACATGTTGCCTCCCAAAGTTTGAACGACCGCGGAAATCTATCTTGATTTGCGGTGCGAACTATAAGGAGGAGAAACAATCAATGTCAACAAAATCGATGTACTGGAACAGTACACCCTTACCGAAACGTTTTACTCGCTTCGGACTTTCCGGGAGCGCTTTCGCTGCATACGTTCCAGTGGGCAAGTGGCCTAACGGAGAAGGCGCATGCTGAGGCGGAACAATGCCTCAAAATCTGCTCGGATTGTCAGGTCTTTCTCTGCATTTGTTTGAATCGCGGACTCAACTGCCTTCTGGGCTGAAGCCCGACTGTAGCCAAGATTGGTCAGGGCGGAAATGACGTCCTCTGCCGCGCCAGTATGGGGGGTTCCACCGGAGGCAGATGCGGGAGCGGCAAGCGCTTCCAGCTTGTCTTTCAACTCGAGAACGATGCGTTCCGCCGTCTTCTTACCGATGCCGGGAATACGGGTGAGCAGGGCATGATCGGCGGAACGGATCGCCGAAGCCAGCGCCGTCGCCTCAATCCCGGAGAGCAGCGTGATGGCGAGCTTGGGACCGACACCCGAGATGGTGATGAGCTTCTCAAAGAGCAGCTTTTCGCTCCGGTCGAGAAAGCCGAAGAGCGCAATGCTGTCTTCACGCACCTGGGTGTTGATGTGGAGTGAGGCGGGCTGGCCCTCGTCCGGAAGGCGTGTAAAGCACTGCACGCTCACCGCAACGTCGTAACCCACACCAGAACACTCTACGATTGCCTGGCCGGGCGACTTACTGAGCAGCGTTCCGCGAAGGTGGGCGATCACAGGCTGTGTCTCGTCCTTTGTCTAAGGCCGGCGGCGGTAAAGGATGTTGAAGGCGTACCCCTCATTCGGCGGAAAGAGCGTATTCACCGCACGCAACCTGGCTGCCAGCGCGGCAGGGGCAAGCAGAGGGTACTCCCGCTCGCGCAGGTCAGCATAGTCGAGATCCAAATAAAGCGAGAGCATGTAGATGGCAAGGGCATCCGCAAAGGCGGAATTGCCGTGCGCCATGCGCGCCTTTGCAGTATCTGGCGCGGGTCCACGCGCGGCTGCCCGGCTGCGCGCACTGGTCTCCGCTGCTCCGGCAGGCGCACCGTAGCCATCGGCACGGTGCTCCCATGCATCCAGTGAAGTCTCGCCCTTGACTGCGGCGGCCATCTGCTCGGCAAGGAGCGTGCCAAAACCGGCAGGCGCTCCAACGCGGTCGACGTAGTCGTGTGCGACGTTGATGAAGAATTCAAAGGCAAGGGCGAAGCTGTCGTTGTGCAGTTCGGCGGAGAGAAAGACAAGGTCTGCGCCGTTGACGGTGCTGTTGCGATGGCAGGTGGCTCTGTCTAAAAGCGCGGGCGTAGAGACCGGCGCGATCAAGGTGCCATCCGGAGTCGCGAAGTCCGCAGGAGCATCGGGATTGCTCAACCTTGCGGCGGAAAACGCCAGCGGCACAAAGGCGTAGGTGACCGGAATTAACGAAGAGGCGACCAGAACAGGCACAGCCCCGGTTAAACGCGCAAGCT
>CALMAP010000291.1 GCA_937859825.1 uncultured Terriglobus sp.
GTACTTCATGGGCCGAAGCGTCAGGCACATGCCGGGGTCGAGGATGGATTCGGGCGCCGCGACGGACGAGGCTGTGGTAACTGGATCAAGGGTTGCGGACATTGGATTCTCCTGAGAAGTGAGGGTGCGAAGCAGTTTGCTCCGACGAAAATTGCGGGCGAGGAAGGGAAAGCAGGTCCTTCGCTTCGCTCAGGATGGCACTAAGTTCGAACAGAACTGACACGCGGCGGGAGCATCTCCGCCGCGCGGTCCTGATTACTGGCAGGCCTCGCAGCTCTCCGGATTTTCGAGCGAGCAGGCGACTGCTTCGGCCGCTGTCGGTGCGGGCTTGACCTCTGCCGGCACCGGCTCCGCAGCGGACATGGCCGCAATCGTTCCCGGATTTGCGGAGCTCATCGCACCGCGAAGCACAGTTGTTTTTGCAATCTTGGTTGCTGGACGCGAACGCAGGTAGTAGGTGGTCTTCAGACCTGACTTCCACGCAAACATGTACATCGACGAGAGGCGACCGATGTTCGGAGATTCGGCGAACAGGTTCAACGACTGCGCCTGGTCCACAAAAGCATTGCGGGCCGCGGCCATCTCGATCAATGACCGCATCGGCACCTCCCACACGGTGCGGTAGATCAGCTTCAGGTCGGCGGGCAGCTCGTCGATACCCTGGACCGAGCCCTCGGAGACCTTGAGGCGATTGCGCATCTCCTCGGTCCACATACCCCGTGCCTTGAGTTCGTTGATAAGGTAGCGATTTACCTGCAGGAACTCGCCGGAGAGCGTTTCACGCTTGAACAGGTTGGAGATCTGCGGCTCGATGCACTCATAGCAGCCCACAATGGAGGCGATGGTCGCAGTGGGAGCGATGGCGATCAGCAGCGAGTTACGAACACCCGTCTTCAGGATCTGCTGCCGCAGCTCTTCCCAGCGTTCCGCTCCGGTCGGCTCCACCTTCCACAGGTCAAACTGGAACTGACCCTTGGCAAGGCGTGTTTCGGAGAAGGAGGGGTGCGCCCCAGCTTTTTCTGCCAGCGCAGCCGAGGCGACCAGCGCGTGATAATAAATCTCCTCCTGGATCTTGGCGGAGAGCGCCTGTGCTTCCGGAGCGTCGAAGGCCAGACGCATCTGGAAGAAGACGTCCTGCAGGCCCATGACGCCCAGGCCAACTGGCCGCCAGCGTGAGTTGGCAGATGCCGCCTGCTTGACAGGGTAGTAGTTGATGTCAATCACGCGATCGAGCATGGGAATGGCAATGCGGACCGTTTCGGCGAGCTTGTCGAAGTCGAAGACGACCTCGCCAGACTCATTCACCTTGACATGCCGACCCAGGTTGATGGAGCCCAGGTTGCAGACGGCGGTCTCGTCCTTGCTGGTGACCTCGGTAATTTCAGTGCAAAGGTTCGACAGGTGCACTACGTTGCCGGGTGCGCCGGTCTGATTGTTTTTCAGGTTGCAGGCGTCCTTGAAGGTCATCCAGCCGTTGCCGGTTTCCGCAAGGGAACGCATCATGCGTGCGTAAAGGTCACGCGCCTTTACCTGCTTGGCGTAGAGCTTTTCCGCTTCGGCTTTCTCGTAAGCAGCATTGAACTCATCGCCGTAAAGATCAGGAAAGTGCGGAACCACCTTGGGATCGAACAGTGACCACGTACCGTCCTGATCCACGCGCTGCATGAACAGATCGGGAATCCAGTTGGCGGTGTTGAGGTTATAGGTGCGTCGGGAGAGGTCCCCTGTGTTCTCGCGCAGTTCCAGAAAGCTTTCCACGTCGGCGTGCCACGGCTCCAGATAGACGCAGCATGCACCCTTGCGCTTACCACCCTGGTTGACCGCTGCCACGGACGAATCCAGCGTGCGCAGCCACGGCACGATGCCATTGGAAAGTCCATTGGTAGCGCGGATCAGCGAGCCCTCGGAGCGGACGCGGTGAAAGGCAAGGCCGATGCCACCGGAGAACTTGGAGAGCAGCGCGACGTCCTTGTAGGCGTCGTAGATCGACTCCAGCGAATCCGCTGGGGAGTCGTGCAGGTAGCAGCTCGACATCTGCGGATGTTTGGTGCCGCTGTTGAACAGCGTGGGCGAGCTCGGCATGTACTCATGCGCTGCGATCAGCTTGTAAAACTCGATGGCCTCGTTCGGTGTCCCCGCAAGACCGCATGCAACACGGAGAAAGAAGTGCTGCGGCGTCTCGATGACTTTGCGCGAGATAGGGTCACGCAGCAGATAGCGGTCGTACACGGTGCGCAGGCCGAAGTATTCGAAGCGGTCCGAAAGATTTTCGTCGATTGCGTGGTTCAGCTTGCGCGCGTGCACCTTCACGAACTCCGCGGTCGCGGGCGACACGATGCCCTCCTGCGCGCCATACTCCACGGATTGGGAGAAGGAATGCAGGTTCTGGTTGGCGACCTCCTTGATGATGGTCGCCAGCAGCAGCCGCGCAGCTAGCTTGGAGTACTGCGGCTCCTCGGCAATGAGCGACGCGGCCGTATCAATGGAGATCGCGTCAAGCTCACGGGTTGTCGCGCCGTCGTAAAGGCCGCCGATAGTCTTGGAGGCGATACGGATCGCATCCACGTGCGAGAGTTGGTGCGAGCAGCGCTGCACGGCTCGTACGATTTTGTTCACGTCAACCGCTTCAACGGAGCCGTTGCGCTTCTTTACGTGCATCACGGGTGTTTCATCGCGTGCGGGAAAGCCAGGGGTGATGTCGGAAAGGCTCGTCTGAATCGTGGTGGTCGCCATAGTACTCCTTGCGTGCTGCAAGACGGCCAGAATGCCGTTTGCAATGTGCTGCGTGGTTCGGCGGGGATCCTCAAGGGGAGCACGCCTGTTTGCTTTGCGTTTGCCCCAAGGCAATCTGCCTAGGTTTGCAGATGCATTATTTCTGAAGCAAACCCACTCTAGCGTGTGCTGATTGCCTACGCAAGCACAAGATATAGGGTCAATCTGTGGAAAGCGGGAAACGCTTGCGGTAGGGCTTGCCTCCGCCTAATGTACGCCGAATCTTTCTTGTGGAACAACGGCAGAAAAGTGGAAACGCCGCTCCTAGGAGCGGCTTTTCCAGTTTCTAAATTCAAAAAGAATGCTATGCGACGAATGGCTGGATACCGCATAGCGCGGTGTCGTTACCCGGAGAGGCGTCTCAGGCTTCTTTCTTCATCGCTCTGCCTGCGCACATTACAGGCAGGAACAGCATGAGTACAAACGAAGAGGCAATCATCAAATCCGTCATGTTCACAACCATCCAAAAGTATTGTGTTCTGTATCGGAACGGAGTACCCATTGCGTGAGATGGAGTCGTAACTTTTGGGTGATTTCTTATTAGGAGGGTAGAACGGTAAAGACCGAGCCGGAAGGTCCGGGTGCTTCTTTGCTGCACACGGTAAATCTGCCCTTGTGCCGCTGCACGATCACCTTCGTAACCTACAGCCCAGAACGGTGCCGGTAGAGTTTCGTCGTGAAAAAACGAAATGAAGATGTTGGCTGCCACCGCTTTGAAGATGCCGGGTCAGTGTCTGCACCGCTTTTCAGTTCGCCTGTCGATGCCCCACGCTCCTGATTAGTCGCGATTATCACGGAATAAGCCCCTATTTGCACCGCACTGACAGAGGCAGCCTCCTTGCATTAAACTCATCCATACGGAGAGTTGGCAGAGCCCGGTTGAATGCACCTGACTCGAAATCAGACATCGTCGTAAGGCGATCGGGGGTTCGAATCCCTCACTCTCCGCCATTCCTTTATTCGCATTCCTGATATCTGTCTGTAGCTGCCTTGGCGCTGAGCACCGAGTGCGGTCGCTATACATGCGCCCAATGGCGCATCCAAGTGCACCCTTCTCGTCTTTTTCGCAGCCATATTGGCCTGATCGCACAGTCCTGATAGGCTATCCTGCCGTTAGAGGAACAAGGAAAATTTACACACCGCCCATCCTTGCGACCAGATCCTATGCTGCTGGCGCAGCGCCCGTGCGGGTGAGTGGGAACGAGATCTCTTGGCAGTTAACGCGGACTCCACTTCCGCTTTCGATCCGCAACGCTTTCGGTGTACTCCTATAAGTTGAGTCAGTACCTGGATAACCTCATCGTTTGAGTTTCAAAGAAAGCTTTACACCCTCCTGAAGAGATTTAGAGCCGCTTAATACGCTCACATGGGCTGCCGACTGCAACCACGTTCGCAGGCAGGCTCTTCACCACTACGCTTCCCGCACCTACGACTGTGTTCTCTCCAATCGTGACGCCGGGGCAGATGATGCTCCCGCCGCCGAGCCACACGCCATTGCCGATTACCACCGGCAGCGCATACTCCCACCCAGCGATGCGTGTCGCCGGATCGGTCGGGTGAGTGGCTGTGTAGATGTGGACGCCGGGAGCGATCTGCACATCGTCGCCGATGGTGATGGTGTTGCAGTCGAGAAAGACGCACTCGAAGTTCACGAAGGTGCGCGCGCCGATGTGGATGTTGCGGCCGTAGTCGCACTGGAAGCGCGGACGGATGACTGTGTTGGTGCCGATGCTGCCGAGCAGATTTTGCAGGATGCTTTCGCGCAGTTCCGGTTCGCGGGCGCTGCTGCGGTTGAACTGCTCGACGAGGTCCTGGCCGCAAAAGTAATCGGCTCTTAGTTCGGCGTCGTCTGCAATGTAGAGATCGCCGCTTAACATCCTCTGCTTGGCGGTTTTCCCAGCATTCGTGCTTGCCTTATAGTCGATAGACACGCGCCTCCCATGCACGCAGGTGCAGCGTAGTGGATCCCGGTGCGTCCGCAGTGTCTTTGTAATTGCCGAGTGCCAACGTGCCGGTCTTAACCGTACCTGGCAGCAGGTAATCCAGCGGTGTCTTTGAGAAGTTCAGCACGACCAGGTACTTTTCCGCGCCGAGTGTGCGCGTGTAGGCGTACACCTGCTTATTGGATGGGTCCAGGTCCTGGTAGTCTCCGTACGTGAACACTTTGGCGGAGTGATGCAACGCGATTGCCTTCTGCGTGTAGTGCAGCACGGAGTCAGGATTCGCTGCTTCAGCATCTGCATTGATCGTCACAAAGTTCGGATTTACCGGTTGCCATGTGTGCGCGCTCGTGCTGAATCCTGCATTGGCTGAGCTGTCCCATTGCATGGGGGTGCGGGAGTTGTCCCGGCCAAAGGCAGCCGCGCCTTCGATCAGGTGTTGTTCGCTGTACTTGCCCGTAAGCACGTCGGCTTTGTAACGGTTTTGCACCTCAAGATCGTTGAACTCGCTGATCTTCGACCACGGATAGTTGGTCATCGCCAACTCGTCGCCTTCGTACATGTAGAC
>CALMAP010000292.1:0-626 GCA_937859825.1 uncultured Terriglobus sp.
ATGGAGCTCTTTCTGCGTATCGCGCCGGAACTCTACCTGAAGCGGCTAGTCGTCGGCGGACTCGACCGTGTCTACGAGATCAACCGCAACTTCCGCAACGAGGGGGTGAGCACCCAGCACAACCCCGAGTTCACCATGCTGGAGTTCTACCAGGCCTACGCAAACTACTGGGACCTGATGGACATTACAGAAGAGCTCATCACCTTTGTGGCGAACGAGGTGAATGGAACGACGCTGGTGAACTTTCCGTTACCGAAGGGCCCGCGCGCGGGAGAGATGGTGCAGATTGATCTGGGTAAGTGGCAACGGCTTAGTATGCGCGAGGCGATAGTTAAGTACTGGCCCGAAGATTTAACTCCTAGACCTACGATGGAGGAGTTTGCAATACCGGATCGGGGGAGAACTTGGATAGCAAGGCTGCGCTCACATTCTAAATTTTCGGGAAAAAAGATCGAATTTACGCCTAGCGATCCTTTCGGGAAAACAGTGGCCACAATTTTCGAGATTGTAGCTGAAGAACACCTAATCCAACCAACCATCATCTACGACTTCCCTCTCGCTGTTTCTCCACTTAGCAAAGTCAAATCAGATGAACCTGAATGGGTCGAGCGGTTCGAGTTCTACAT
>CALMAP010000292.1:636-2316 GCA_937859825.1 uncultured Terriglobus sp.
GTTCTACATTGGTGGCTTTGAAGTCGGGAATGCCTTTAGCGAGTTGAACGATCCGGAAGACCAGCGCCGCCGCTTCGAGTCGCAGCTTGAACAGAAGAACAAAGGTGATGAAGAAGCGAACGATATGGACGAGGACTACGTCCGTGCCCTGGCCTACGGATTGCCACCCACGGGTGGAGAAGGCATCGGCATTGATCGCCTGACCATGCTGCTGACCGGTTCCCGGTCGATCCGTGACGTTATCCTGTTCCCCTTGCTTCGGCCTCAGAAGACGGCAAAGCAGGAAACTACTGCGGAATAATCGCTAAGTCGGAACGGGAACAGCAAGTTGACGTTCTTGCTCGTATGGTTACGGATCACTTGCTTACTTAGAATGTCTTGGACGGCCGAACGTATTCGGCAGGGCCGAAGCCCGTAGCATAACAGCCTGGGCCGAAGGCCAGGTATTTTTTTCCGAAGAGATAATTGAGCGCTGAAGGGCGCGACGCAATAGCGATCACCTATCCGACAAATCCACAAAACAGATGTCCAATAGACATACCGCAGAGCGACCGAAGAGTTTGTCTTCAGGTGAAGTGTCACTCCTTGTGTCGCGCCTACAGCGCTCGGCTGAGATGTGCCCGATTTCCTGGGCCTTCGGCCCAGGCTGTTATGTAACGGGCCTTCGGCCCTACGCTTGACCCAAGGACGATGCTGCGGCAAACAGCAGATCCCTTCGCTTCGCTACGGGATAACAAACACAAGCAATGCGCGGTTCGATAGGCTGTTGAAGTGAACATTCTCTTTGTGGGCGACGTCTTTGGCTCGGCCGGCCGGCGCATCGTCGGGGAGCACATCGGCCATGTGCTTGAGGAGAACCAGGTCGATCTGTGCGTAATGAATGGCGAGAATGCCGCCGGCGGTTTCGGCATCACGCCGTCCATCGCGAGCGAACTGTTCGATCTGGGTGCGGAGGTCATTACAACCGGCAATCACTTCTGGGACAAGAAGGAGTTGCTGGATTACCTTAGGGTTCCGGCCGAATCGCACGACCGGCAACGGCGAATTCTACGTCCAGCGAACTTCGCTCCTACAACACCGGGCTTCGGTGTCTACGAGGGAACCCTACACGACGGACAAAGCTACGCAGTGGTGAATCTGCAGGGTCGCGTTTTCATGCAGCAGAACGACGACCCGTTCCGCAAGGCCGATGAGTTGCTGAAGAGCGTTCAGGCCAAGGTCATCCTGGTCGACTTTCACGCGGAAGCGACCAGCGAAAAGGTAGCGCTGGGCTGGTATCTGGATGGCCGGGTCACCGCTGTTCTGGGCACGCACACGCACGTGCCCACTGCGGACGAGCGCATCCTCCTGAGCGGCACTGCCTACCAGACGGACGTGGGTATGAGCGGACCGTTCGACTCCGTCATCGGTGTGGAGCGCGAAGCCGTGGTGCAGAAATTTCTCACCGGGCAACCGGCGAAGTTTGAAGCCGCGAAGGGCAATCCCAAGATGTGTGCCACGCTGATCGGCTGTGACGGCGCTTCTGGCCGGGCCTACTCGATCCGACGCATCATGCTGGGCGAGTAGCAGTCATTTCTGCTTACGGAATGTGGCGTTCCAAGCAAACTAGACTCTTCGCTTCAATTTGCACGGACTGTACTGGGTGGATGCTCCAAAGCAGAGAGGCAGCCAAGGCTGCCT
>CALMAP010000293.1:0-8548 GCA_937859825.1 uncultured Terriglobus sp.
AACAGAAGGGGCCGCACCGGAGTAGAAGATGAAGTCGGCAAAGCCGTCGCCATTCATGTCCACGGTGGTAATGCCTTCGGCATGGTCGGTGCCAAGATGGTGCGAGAGCATCACCGCGGCAGGCGTACCGTCGGGGCCATTGCCTGGATGCTGCATCCGCGTTTCATGTTGCGCGAATGTGGCTGTGCTGACCAGCGTTATAAAAATAGTCACAAAGGCAGACGCAATCGCAAAGCTTTTTCGAAAGGGCACGGCTCCAGCCGTGCCGCTGCGAACTGCTACAGAAGGGGTTTTGGCCCCTGAGGGCATTTTCTGAAAAGCGCACCTCAGCGGCTGGAGCCGCTCATCTTCTGCATGGCTTATGGCATGGCTGAAGCCATGCCCTTTCGATTGTCGCCTTTGTCGCCTACCCATGCTGTAGCTCCAGAAGAAAAAGCAGGTTCCTGCATTCCGCTGCGCCTTCGTCGGAATGACAGTTTCCTGGCTGGTCCTTCCGGGGATCGATGGAACTTGCTTCCTGCTTTGCATACGCATCCTCCGTCTCATTGCGGCAGCGGCTTCAACGTGACAGTGCGGCCTGTTGCGGCGGACGTACGTGCCGCATCCAGAATCTGCATGACGACTAGGTTGGTGTCGAGCGACGAAAGATCGCCCTGCGGCTTGATCGTTCCGTGCAGCACTGCGGCAAGGTAGGCAAGGGAGCCGGACTGGTCTTCTGGCAGCGCAGGGGCTTTCCCCTCAGTTTCCTCTTTCTGCCCCTTGAAGCGGGTGCGCATACCGGAGGGACCGACGGTCACAGCGGTGCCGTCCGTGCCGTAAACCTCCATGTCCTTGCGCGCGAAGCTCCAGTCCCACGACGGCATCAGTACACCCTGGGCTCCGTTGTAGCGCAGGATCACAGTGCTGTCGTCCTCCACATGCGGGTAGATGCCGGGCTTGTCTGTCTGCGAGACGGCGGTCACGCTTAAGGGTGCGGTGCCGTGCATCATCACGGTAAGAAGGTAGGCGCCATAGCAGCCGAAATCGAACAATGCACACGCGCCGTTCTTCACCGGGTCCGTGAGCCAGGGCAGCCATTCCGGCCCGACACCGATCTCCTTCGGCCCTTCGTGTCCGTCGTGCACAACCACCTTGCGCACGGTACCCAGCTTGCCGTCTGCCACGAGCTTCAGTGCTTCCGCATTGCTGGAGTACCACGTGGTCTCATAGTTCACCAGCACCGGAACGCTGTATTTACGGGACGCTGCCTGGATGGCGAGCGCGTCGTCCATCGTGGTGCTGAGCGGCTTCTCGACCATGCTGGCGGCATGGTGCTTCGCCGCAGCCTCGATCACGCGGCGATGGTCCTGAATGGTGGTATAGACCAGCACCGCGTCCGGCTTTGTAGCGTTGAGCGTCTCTTCCAGATCGTTGTGAAAGAGTACATGGTCCAGGTGGTACTGCTTCTCGTACAAGCCAGCAAGAGCGGTGTCCGGTTCCACAATGGCTACCAGCGTTGCGTTCTTGTTGTTGGGCAGCGCGTGCAGAAAGCCTTTTACGTGGCCGTGCACCAGGCCGACGATTACGACGCGGATCGGTGTAGGCGTTTGGGCGTGTGCCATGTGCGAGAGCGTGGCAGTGAGGGCAACCGCAAGACAGAAAAGTGATCGCCTGAAACGTCTTGTCACAATGAACCTTTCTTGTTGTTTGTCGTCCCGTAGCAAAGCGGCGGGATCTGCTGTTTGCCCGTTTGCTCCAAACGCGTCGGTTCCCTCGTTGGTCTCTTCTGAGTACAAAGCGAACCTCAAAAGCTAAGGCCCCGTGCGTTGAAAGCGCTGGACGGCACGGCTGAAGCTGTGCCCTTCCGAAAGAAAACATTCGTCTCACTTCGATAGCAGATTCTTCGCTCCGCTCAGAATGACACTTCCCAAGTGAATAAGGGGCTGCTGCCTAGCCCAGCTTCATCGTCTCCGGATTCCACTGCACCACGCTGTTCTTCTGCATGCTCAGATTGCTGAGCAGCGCGGCACCCGCAGCGCGGAAGCCGAAGGTTGCGTCTTCCACTGGCTGTTTGCGTTCGCGCACTGAGACGAAGAAGTTGCGGAAGTGCTCCACCGTATCGTCGTAGCCGCGCGGGTTCTGGTAGCGCTCCACCACTTCGTCTGACAGTGTGCCCACCGGTTGCGGCGGATACTTCTGCTCGTACTGCTTTATGTAGATTTCCTGCTCGGCCTTGGCAAAGGTCTGAATGGTCATGCCGGGATATTTCGACATGGGCGCGCGCCGCACAGTCAGGCCGGTGCTGGCAATTTCCATCGTTCCTTCGGAGCCGGTGAAGAGAAAGCTTTCCGCCTCTTCGCCACCCGCAACCTGGTTCACGCGCAGACTCAGGTTGAAGCCCTCGGGATAATCGAAGAGCGCAAGCATCACGTCCGGCACGTTGCGGCCGTCTTTCCAGTAGCGCAGGCCACCCGTCGCCATGGCGCGCGTAGGGCCCTTGGAGCCGGTAATGAAGTGCGTGCCGCTGAACAGATGGACGAACAGGTCGCCCGCAACTCCGGAGCCGTAGTCCGTCCACTTGCGCCATTGGAAGAAGCGCTCCGCGTTCCATGGGATCTTCGGCGCGCTGCCAAGGAAGCGCGGCCAGTCGCAGGTCTCGGTGCTTGCGTCAGGCGGCACCGTGTAGCTCCATGCGCCCATGTTGCTGCTGCGGTCCCACCGCGCGGCAACAAGGTTCAATTGCCCGATTGCCCCCGATGCGAGCAGTTCTTTCGCCTTGCTGTAGAGCGCGTTGCTCACGCGCTGTGAACCTACCTGCAAAATGCGATTGGTCTTCTGCGCCGCAGCGATGATCTCCGGTCCGTCGGCATACAGGTGAATCATCGGCTTCTCGAGATACACGTCCTTACCGGCATGCATTACGTCGATGGCGGCCTGCTTGTGCCAGTGGTCCGGCGTGGCGACGATCACGGCGTCCACGTCCTTGCGAGCGAGAATCTCCTTATAGTCGCGCGTGGTGAAGACGTCTTGTCCCCACAATTCCTTGGCATGCGTGAGCCGGCCGTCGTAGCAGTCCGCCACCGCAACGATTTTCACATTGGGCGTCTGCAGCGCGGCGGACGCAATCTGCTGCCCGCGAATGCCGGCACCAATTAGCGCGAACTGGATCTGGTCGTTCGGACCGCGCGTCGCGGCCTGCTCACGATTGGCGGCCAGCAGTCGCGGCGAGCCCACGCAGGTAGCAGCGGCTGCAACAGGAAAGGTCTGGAGAAAGTTCCGGCGCGTCCAGCGCATGGCACCACCTGAATGGAAAGGTTTTCAGCACGGCAATGGTACACGGGGTGTGGAACATCGGGCGAGTAGCTGTGCGGACTTGTCCGCGAATGCCAAAGAACTCTCACTTGAACCGGAGCGAAGGCTTTGTCGTCGCGACGCGCCCGCGGCATCACGCACGACGGCATCGCGCAACAGATATGCAGGCGGCTCTCTTCCCTGTCCGGTAGTAATTGGTGTGTCGTAGGGCATCAGCAACCGCTTGGACGAGATGGTAAGCGGTGTGCGCACCGATACGACCATGAAGGTCTATGGCGAAGACCTGGCGTTCTGGGCAAAAAGGCGAATGCCAAGGCGCGTGTTGCCACTTCCATGCTCAGAGCTTGCCACGCATGCGCTAAGCGCAGACTGCCATATGAACTTCGCCAATAAGCCATTCCGTTCGCCACAGAGACTCACCGGTATTGATTCAGATACTGCCAGCGAACCTCTCGCTCAGGTTCCTAACGGCAGCAATTGCCAGCCAACCTCTCCAGAAGCGGCTGTCGCTTCGTCTTAGAGAGGCCGGCTGGCAGCTTTATCAATAAATTCCCTCTTCTGTGGAAGTTCAGCAATGTGTATAGACCAGCAGTTGAGTGGATGTTGCCAGCCAACCTCTCCAAAAGATCTGCAAAGTTCCAAGTCACCCTGCACTGGAGAGGTTGGCTGGCAGGAACTAGTAGAAAATCTGGATATCTGCACAGCCTTAGGTGCAAGATGACTTCAGACGGTCTTGAATATGGTTCTTTTTACGGGACCGAGAGGTGCGCTGGTAGCTGTCACGTTTTGGTTTTGCTTGCCTTGCTGCATTTGCAAGAGGTTGGCTGGCAAAACGAGAGAGGTTCGCTGGCAATTTTAGAAATCGCGATAGCGAGGCTGGTTGGCAAAGTTCGTGAGGTACAGAGGCAGAAGCCGTGTGGTGCGTTGGCACGGCGCGAGAGGTGCCATGGCAGGGAGCGCGAGGGGCGTAGTGGCACAAGTCGAGAGGTAGGCTGGCAAAGAGCGAGAGGTGCGCTGGCAATCTTCAAGCTACATCCGGCTCTTTATCAACAACTTATGAAACTCCAAAGTACTTATCTGTCTTTACAGTTGTTGCACTTCTTATAGCATTCAGCAGTCACTAACAGAGGCCCCATGAAGCAGCCACGAAAGTCGATCGAGAAGCCGGTTTCCTCCACACTGATGCCCATCTCGGTTGATGTTGACCTTGTTCGTTTTGAGAAGAACCTGCTCCAGATTGGCTTCTTCGGGGCAAACGACGCGCGTGACAAAAACAAGACTTCGCGCCGCATCGAACAGATCGTCATCCGTAACGGCAACAAAATCAAGGTCGCGGCGGAGTTTCGCGGTTCCGAGGCGCTGGGGCTGCCTTCTACAACGGATCGTGACAAGTTCATTGCGCTTCTCAAAATCGTGAGTGAAGAGCGGCTGAAGACTGGCTCCATTACCAACCCGATCCGGTTCAGTGGGTACCGGCTGATTCAGGAGCTTGGTCTTTCCCGCAACGGTGAAATTTACGAGGAAATTCTGCGCTGGGGCAAGCGCATGACCGACACCACCATTACCTCGGAACAGGTAGTCTACCGAGCCGCGAAGAAGGTCTATTCCGACGAGGTGCTGCATGTCTTCCGATCGTTCCGGCGCACCGGGAGCAGCCTGCTGAACGGTGCGGAGCGGCAGGAGAACTACGAAGTTGTACTGGAAGACTGGCTGCTTGAAAACCTCAACCAGCGTTACGTCATCCCCGAGGACTTCAACGCGTACAAGCAACTGACGCGGCCGACTGCGAAGGGCATTTTTGGCAACCTGCACCTGTGGTTCCACGCCAGCCAGGGCCGCACGGTCGAGAAGGACTACTCCGAGCTGTGCAACCTGCTAAATGTGCAGGTGTACCCGCACCTTTCCAAGATCAAGTCGACCATGGGACTTGCGCTGAACGAACTGGTCAGCATCAAGTACCTTTCCAAGTGGGACGTGCAGAAGATGACCAGCAAGCTTGGCTACAAGGTCGTAATGATGCCAGGCGAAGAGCTGCTAAAGATTCTCGACAACACCCGGCAGGAGCGGCGTGAGCCTTCGGCCGCACTGCCGGAAGTGTTGCCCGCGGAGACCTCACCCGCAAAGCTGACAGGCGATGATGTCACGGCCCTGGAACTGCTGAAGAGCTATGGCATTCTTCCTGCAAAGGCAGAGCGCCTGGTGCGGAAGCACGGTGCAGACCAGGTCATCGACGTTGTCGAGTACCTTGCGGCGGAGGTATTAAGCATGCCGCGGCGAAACGTCGACAATCCGGCAGGCCTGATCATCTATTCCCTCGAAAACGAACTGCCCGTGCCGACGGGATTTAGGAGCGTCCGCAAGCGGCATGAGCTGACAACCGCGAAGGGAAGCGTCGGCGCCAAGGCGCGCCTGGAGGAGCCGGGCGTGGGCAATCACATGGCTTACCTGAACTGGTGTGAAGACCAGCAGGACCGTGTTCTTCAGGACCGCTATGCCTCGGAGGAGTTGGAGGCGAGGGTGGCAGAACTTGCCTCACTGATGGCGCGCAAGGACGAGCGTGTGCAACGCATGCCGCAAAAAGCTCGCCGCGATGCTGCATATCGTTCCCTCCGGAAAGAGGTTTGCGCAGGTATCGAATTCCCCTCGTATGAGGAGTGGAACGCGACAGTAGAGCAGGGCTTGCTCTTTGCTCATCGCGCGTAAGCTTCGATGTCTTTCCTACACTCCTTTCGCATTTGCTGACGTGAGCTCAGTGTGGCTATGTGTAGCATTGTATAGCTTTCAATAGCTTCTGCATTGGATAGCTATGTGTAGCAATACATGTCACTAGCTTGCTACTTGTAGCGTTTGAAAGCTCACAGTAGCTTCAAAGAGCAATCAGGAGGAGAAATGCCCGTAATTGTGACTGCCAGCTCAAAGGGAGGCGCAGGGAAGAGCACCTTGACACTCGTTCTGGCCCAAGCCCTTGATGCAATGGGTGCTACCGTGACCATCATTGACGCAGACCCGAACCGGCCGTTGATTCGTTGGCGCGGCGGCAAGTCTGTCAGCGGCGTGCAGGTGGTTGGCGATGTCACAGAGAGCAGCATCATCCGCAACATTCGCGACGAAAGTGCTCGCCGGCAGTTTGTCCTGGTAGACCTTGAAGGAACCGCAAACCGACTCGTGTCCCGCGCAATTACCCAGGCCGACCTTGTACTGATTCCCCTGCAGGCCAGCGCTCTAGACTCGAATGAGGCAAGCCGCGCAGTGGGTCTGATCCGTGAAGAAGAAGAGACGCTGGATGGTCGCGTGATCCCATTCCGCATCATCATGACCCGAACCAATCCGCTCATCACGACAAAGATCGAGAGCGGCATCTACCGTGCGCTCGAGCAGGCAGGTCTTCCGCTCATGAAGACGCGCCTGCACGAGCGGCAGGCCTTCAAAGCCATCTTCGTGCGCCGTGCTGCCTTGTCGGAACTCGACAGCAGTGTCAATGGCCTGCCCGCCGCTATCGAAAATGCAGACCGGCTGGCGGCTGAAGTCGTCGACCTGATCACAGACAAGCCGCAGCGAACCGAGAAGATCGAGGCCGCACATGCCTGAGAACATCCATGGCGTTCCTGATTCTGATGCGCACGACGAATTTGGCTTCGGCAGTCTGCCCGCTTCCACACGCGACCGGATCCGGCAGATCAAACCGGCATCCCCGCCGGAACTGCCGGTAGAGATCGCGCGGGTAGATGCTGCGGCGGAGAACATCGGTTTCCGCAGCAGGGAAGTAGCACCCCAGCCTGAACCCTACCCGGAATTTGTGCCACGCCGCGCATTGCGGCCGGAGCCGCGCATCCCCTTGAACATGCGAACTCCGGTCAGCCTGGGCAATGCCTTCCAGCGTTTCTGTGAAGAAAATCGATACAGCTATCCCGAAGGACTTGCTGAGATCATGCGCCGGGCGGGGCTCCCCTTGAAGTAGCATCTTGCCGATAATCCCGTAATTTGGAGATAGCGGGATATGTGCGCAATCGCGCATAAACAGCGTTGCAGGAACAATTCCATCAACGCTGCAAACAACGCATTCAGGCACGAATACCGTCATTCAGGAGAATGCCTGGTGTTCACGGAATGCAGGCGGTCATCCTGCTGCTGCTTGTCTTCGTTGCGGGTTTTGCAGTGGTGGCCGATCGGCTCAAAATACCCTATCCCGTCCTGCTGGTGATTGCCGGTCTGCTGGCCAGCTTCGTACCTCACGTCCCGGGTGCAGCTCAGCCCTGATCTTGTGTTTTTTGGTCTTTCTTCCGCCCCTGCTTTTTGCGGCGGCGTGGCAGACAAGCTGGCGCGAGTTCCGCCACCATCTTGTTCCAGTATTGATGCTGGCGTTAGGTTTAGTCGGAGCGACAGTCATTGCGGTCGCCCTCTTTTCCGACCGCTTCATTACGGCTTTGGACTTTCGCAGTGGATTTATGCTGGGTGCCGTGGTCGCGACAACGGACGCGATTGCGGCCACATCCATGGCTTCACGCGTTGGACTGCCAGCTCGTGTTGTCGAGATCCTTAAAGGCGTAAGCCTGCTGAACGACGCTACCGGCCTGCTCGCACTGGAGTTCGGGATTCAGATGCTGGAGACAGGCTCGACGCCTACCCTCGGTCACAGCACGCTTCGACTGCTCTGGCTTGCGTTCGCTGGTGCGGCGGCGGGTCTTGCGGTGGGTTTCGTTGTCTGGTGGGTCGAGCGATGGATCGACGACGTTCCTGTCGAGATGCTGATTAGCATCGTCGCACTCTTCGCGGCCTATCTCGCTCCAAATGAGGTGCATGCATCTGGGGTACTCGCTGTGGGCGCGTGCGGCCTCTACCTGGGCCGGCAGAGCACAGAAATCTTCTCACCCAAAGTGCGCATGCAAGTGCAGCACGGCTGGGAAAGCCTGAACTTTGCGCTGAACGGCATGGTCTTCCTCTTGGTCGGTCTTCAACTGCCCTATGTCTTGCGCGGCATCCACGGCTACGGCGTCCGCATGCTAATTGAATACGGCATTGTGTTCAGCCTCATCCTGATTGTGCTGCGCATGGTCTGGACGTTTCCAGCAACATGGGCGGCACACGCATTCCAAAAAAGAGTGCTGGGTCAGCACCATGCGGCTCCTTCAGCTAAGGAGACGTTCGTGATCGGCTGGACGGGCATGCGTGGCGTGGTAGCGCTTGCAGCGGCGTTCAGCCTGCCAGAGACGTTGGGCAACGGCGAGCCGCCGGTGCCGTCGCCCTTGGGATCGCCGCC
>CALMAP010000293.1:8558-10821 GCA_937859825.1 uncultured Terriglobus sp.
CCAGAGACGTGGGCCACCGGCGAGCCGTTTCCAAAACGCGACCTGATTGTGTTTCTCACCTTTACGGTCATCCTGGTAACGCTGGTGGTACAAGGTTTGGCATTGCCGCCACTGGTGCGGGCTCTCTGTCTTGACCAGGGTGGCACAGGCCACGAGGAGTTGCAGGCAAGGCGAACCGTTCTGCAGGAAACCATTCAGTTCCTGGAGCAGGAGCAGAGCAGGGACGACGGACAATTTGAGCGAGGCTTCCAGCACCTGCTGGAGCGTTATCGCCACCGCCTGGAAGCACTGCAGGATAGGGAAGCCACAGGCACAACTCATAAAAGAGGTGCGCCCCGCTTCTATCGTCGATTCAACGAGATGACACAGCGCGCCCTCGAGGTGGAGCGCAACACCGCCATTCGTCTGAGAGACGAGGGAAGCATCGGCGATGCAGTCCTCAACCGTATTCAGAATGAACTGGACCTGACGGAGACAAGATTGAAGCTGCACCGGTAGTGCCCAGGCGCGGAAAACTTGAGGCAGAGCAGAGAAATACGTTAGCGTTGCCTCGTCGCACTTGTTTCCGTTTCGCAGTACGTTGGGAGATGGCTGTGCAAGCGACCCTGGAGAGAGCACCATGGCAAAGTCTGTTTTTTCGACATTTCCCACCGTGAAATTTGAAGGCCCGCAGAGCGACAATGCTTTGGCTTACCGCTACTACGAAGCAGACAAGATCGTGCTGGGCAAACCATTGGCAGAGCACCTGCGGTTCGCCGTGGCCTTTTGGCACTCGCTCGCGATGAATGGCAGTGACCCCTTCGGTTCCGCAACCATCGAACGGCCGTGGATGACGGCAGGTGATCCCATCGCTCAGGCGAAGCTCAAGGCGGACGCTGCGTTCGATCTTTTCCGTGTGCTCGATCTGCCGTTTTATACCTTCCACGATCGCGATATCGCGCCAGAGGGCGGATCGTTGAAGGAGTCGCTCGCGAACTTCCACACGCTTGCGGATTACCTGCAGCAGAAGATGTCCTCCGCAAAGACGAAGCTGTTGTGGGGGACGGCCAACCTCTTCTCGCATCCACGGTTCATGGCGGGAGCGGCCACTAACCCTGACCCGGCGGTCTTTGCGTACAGCGCCACCACGGTCAAGCACTGCATGGATGTGACCAAGGCACTCGGCGGCGCAAACTACGTCCTTTGGGGTGGTCGGGAAGGGTACGAGACGCTCTTGAATACCGATCTCGCACACGAGTTGAAGCAGCTTGGACGCTTCCTTTCGCTGGTGGTGAATTACAAACACAACATCGGCTTTACCGGCCAGATCCTCGTGGAACCCAAACCCAAGGAACCAACCGCGCACCAGTACGACTTCGACACGGCGACCGTTTACGGCTTTCTGAAGGAGTATGGCCTTGAAAAAGAGGTCAAGGTCAATCTGGAGGCGAATCATGCGCTGCTTGCCGGTCACAGCTTTGAGCACGAGATTGCAACGGCAGCGACCTTCGGCATCCTCGGCTCACTTGACATCAACCGCGGCGACCCGCTGCTGGGTTGGGACACCGACCAGTTCCCGGCAGACCTTTATTCCATGGCGCTCTCGATGTACCACGTGATCAAGGCTGGCGGCCTCGGCATGGGCGGCATGAACTTCGATGCGAAGGTGCGGAGGCAATCCTTTACGCCGGAAGACATGATCCACGCGCATGTGGGCGGAGTGGACCTGTGTGCCCGGGCGTTCCTGATTGCGGCAAAGATGGTGGAAGACGGCAAGCTGCAGGCCGCTGTGGATGCTCGCTATGGAGACTGGAACAAGCCGGAGAACACAGCCATGCTGGACGGCACATTGTCGCTTGATCAGATTGCCGCAAAGGCAGAGTCGCAAGGTATTTGGCCGTCTCCACGATCGGGCAAGCAGGAGCAGTTGGAGAACCTCGTCCAGCGCTATCTGTAGCTGCCGTCAGACCGAATTGTGGGTCTCCATAGTCCGCTCAGACGCCCCGCTCCAACGCAGGCTGTAGTGCACGAAGGGCTGAAGGCCCGTTTGATACCAGCCTGGTCCATCGGCCCAGGTTGGTTGGTTGTTTTGGGTTGGAAGCGCGGAAGGCGCGTTCTACAGGTGCGTCCGTTCTGGTACTTTGCCGGGCGGGCATCCTTGCTTGACGTGTTGTGGGATGGTTGATATTCTCAGGAGGTCGATGGCTGCTTGAGTGTTTGGCGGCTGATTGGCCCAAGTGTTTTGCGGAATGGATGTTTGTGGGCAGTGTCCCCGGTCCTGAGC
>CALMAP010000294.1 GCA_937859825.1 uncultured Terriglobus sp.
CCCATGCATTCCGCGTCAGACGGCTCCAGCGATCCACGCTACCCCGTAGGCAAACATAAGCCCCAGGCATCCATTTCTGCGGAAGACCGGGAGTATGCGACGGAGGCCATCGCGTTGCTGCCGGAGAACCTGCGGAACGCGGTGGACGGGCTGAACGAGGCGCAGATCGACACACCTTATCGCGAGGGCGGGTGGACGGTCCGGCAATTGGTTCATCACATCGCTGATTCCCACATGCACGCTTACGCGCGCATCCGCTTTGCGCTCACGGAAAATGAGCCAACGATTCGGCCTTACAACGAGCAGACATGGGCCGTGCTGCACGATGCGATGGTCGCACCGCTGGAGTGGTCTCTGGAACTGATTGAGTCGCTGCACGCGCGCTGGGTAATGCTGCTGAACCACCTTACGCCGGCACAGTGGCAGCGCGCTTACATGCATCCGGAAAACGGCAGGACCACAATCGAGCAGGCCGTTCTGCTCTATGCGTGGCACTCACGCCACCATACCGCGCATGTGACCCATTTGCGGTCCGCCCGGGACTGGTAGGACGCGCCAGCAGTGCAGACAGAGCAGTCGTTCCAGCAGATTTCGGCACATATCGAATCGTTCCTTGCGGAGCACCCAAGGGCCGTTCTGCTCGACGAAAGCAAGGTGATTTTTGACCTCGCCACAGCAAAGTATTCGCTTCAAGAGCACGGCAATCGTTGCACACTGCAGGTGTGGAGTGAAGATTGCAACCTGACGCGCAGGGTCTTGGCCGTCGATCAGCGGAAGGATGTTCTCAAGCTGAGTACGCTTCGCTTCGGCCAGAGCAGGCCGCAGACGTTGCAACTGGTTGCGCAGCCGAACCGGCGAACGCCTAGAGCGCGGGAAGGCATACGCAAGCGGTACCTGGCGCTGCTGGAGCGTGTGTTGCACCGGGCGTTTCCGGAGTGGAAGGTCGGCGCGCTCCGGTCAGCGATGGACCTGGAGCGGTCGTTCGGTCCAGCGTATGCGCGAGGCGTGCTGACCAAAGGACAGCAGGCGTGGGCTGTCGTTGCAGTCAATGCGTCGGAGTCGCAGGCCACGGTCGATGGCGTGCTCACGATCGGCATTCTCTGGCTGCAGCTCTGCCGCGAACGCGGCGAAGGCAAGCGGCTTTTCCAGGGGCTCAAGTTAATCGTGCCGAAAGGCATGGTGCTGGTTACGCTCTCGCGCCTGGGTTGGCTGCGTGCGGATGCCGCACGCTGGAAACTGTACGAACTCGACGAGCAGATCGAAGAACTGATTGAGCGGGACGCGGCAGACGTCGGCAACCTTGCCACCAAGCTGCTGCATGCTCCTGATCCGGCGCTGGCGCGGGAACGCTTCCGTGCCGCTTTACGTCAGGTCTACGCGCTCATTCCAGAATCGCAGCACGAGCAAGTTGAGCAGCGGGTACGCTCAACCTCTGAGATCGGACTTCTGCTGCACGGGCTGGAGTTCGCACGCATCAGGCAGGCTGCCGCTAACAGCGGCTTTTCGCTCATCTCAGAGATCACCTTTGGCACGGGTGCGAACGAGACGCCTCTCTCTCCAGCGACAAAGCCGATGCTGCAGGAGATGGTCAGTGAACTCTTTTCACGACGGCAAGCACATGGTTCTTCGCGCGACCCCCTCTTCCGCATGGCTCCCGAGGCGTGGCTTGAGTCCGCTCTGCGAAAGAACATCGGTCCACTTACCGATGGGCAGGGAACATTCTCGCAGTTCAATGCAGAGTATGTGTACGCTCAGGTTCCCGCGTTTCAGGCGGGAGATCGAGGGATGCTCGACCTGCTCACCATTACGCACGACGGTCGGCTCGCCGTTCTCGAACTGAAAGCAGGAGAAGATCTGCACTTCGCGCTGCAGGGGCTCGACTACTGGATGCGCGTGCGCTGGCATCACACGCAGACGATCGATCCGGCAACCGGACTGGGTACATTCCAGCGGCACGGGTACTTTCCTGGCCTTCGCCTCAGCGCGGAGCCGCCCCGGCTCTTTCTGGTAGCGCCGTCACTCCACATTCATCCCGCAACCGAGCAGGTGCTTCGTTATTTCAAGCCCGAAGTCGAGTGGACGCTATTGGGACTGCATGAAAACTGGCGGCGAACAATGAAGGTCATCGTGCGAAAGCGTAGCAAAGAATGTGCCTGACTGGTTGCACCTCTGGAAAGCACGAATGCAGGTTTCTTCACTACGCGACGATACACTGTCGCTCCGGTCGAAATGACAGGTTATCTGGCTGGACCAGCAATAGAAACTCAACGTCTTCGATTCACTTTGAACTTACTCCACGCCAGAGATCGATCGCGGGATCATCCACTGCGAACTTATCTATGTCGATAATTTCTTCCTGCGAGAAAGTCATATTCTTAAGCGAATCCAACGAGTTATCAAGCTGTTTCACGTTCCGTGCACCGATCAGTGCGGTTGTTACTCGCGGGTCGCGTAACGACCAGGCAATCGCCATCTGGGCCAGGCTCTGGCCGCGCTCTTCCGCAATTGCATGCAGGCCACGCACTCGCTCGATGTTTTCCTTGCTGAGCATGTTCTGGTTGAACGAGCCGACCGTATTGTTGATACGCGCGTCTGCTGGAGCGCCATTGAGATACTTGTCTGTCAAAAGGCCTTGCGCAAGTGGGGAAAAAGCGATGCAGCCGACGCCAAGCTCATCCAACGTGGCAAGCAGGTCATTTTCGATCCAGCGGTTCAGCATGGAATAAGACGGCTGATGAATGAAGAGCTTAATGCCCTCTTTCTTTAGCAGGTCATGCACCTCGCGAGTCCGAGCGGGTGAGTAGGAGGAGATACCCACATACATGGCCTTGCCCTGACGCACGATCTGCGCGAGCGCTGCAACGGTTTCCTCGATTGGGCAATCGAAGTCAGGCCGATGGTGGTAGAAGATGTCCACATAGTCCAGATCCATCCGCTGCAGGCTCTGGTCGAGCGAGGAGACGAGATATTTCTTCGACCCACCCATGCCGTACGGCCCCGGCCACATGTCCCAGCCAGCCTTGGACGAGATGATGAGTTCTTCGCGAAGATTGCGGAAATCCTCACTGAGGATTTTGCCGAAGTTCTCCTCGGCGGAGCCGTAAGGCGGCCCATAGTTGTTGGCCAAATCGAAATGCGTCACGCCACGGTCGAAGGCTCGGCGGATCACCTTACGGCCTGTTTCAAAGACATCTGCGCCACCGAAGTTCTGCCACAAGCCAAGCGAAATGGGCGGCAGCACGATGCCGGATTTACCGCAGCGCCGGAAGGCTGTGTTCTTGTAACGGTCAGGGCTGGGCACGTACTGTTCGGCGAGCGGCATTCTTTGTCCTTGCGGTAGACGGTCGTATGTGAGACGCCTCCCGCGCAGCTCAAGTCTCTTCTGCGTCACGCATCAGAGAAGTCAGCGAATGCTGGTGCCGCAAGATCTTCCGCGCCGGTCATTCGCTCTTCCAGCTTTGCGGAGAAGAAGCGATCCACAGCGTCCATTACCTCGTCGCCGCGCTTTGCCTCGAAGATTGCCTTGCGCAGCGCGGAGCCGCCGATCACACCATGCGTAAACCAGCTTGCGAACTGCTTCATCTTGCCAATGCCGTCGCGCCGGGCGCTTTCGCGGTCTTTCTTCAGACGGCGCAGGTGATTGTGTGCGGCGAGCTCCGCCGGGGACATGGCCTCTAAGTTCGCATCCTCCGGCACGTCGATTTCCGGGTGTTCCTGCTCAAGCTCCGCAATCAGCATGGCGAAATAGGTGCGGATCATGCGGTAGCGGTCCGCCTCGGTCGCAAGGTCGTATCCACCGGTTCCAGTCTGAGTTTTGGACGCTGTGTATTGCGCAATCTGGCGAAATATCCAGGGATTGGCTGGCGCGGCACGGCCGATCATTACGGCGTCACAACCCGTGGCGGCGACCATGGCGGCGGCATCCTCGGGGGTGCGTACATCTCCATTGCCGATTACCGGGATGCGCACTGCGTCCTTGACAGCCGCAATATATTCCCAGCGGGCGTTGCCGGTGTATCCCTGTTCGCGGGTGCGGGCGTGCAGCGCGACCGCATTCAGTCCGCAGTCCTCTGCCATCTTCGCCAGTGGGATGCACACGATATTGCCATCGCTCCAGCCCATGCGGAACTTCACCGTGAAGGGAATCGAGATTGCCGCGCGTACCCGCTCGAAGATGGTCCGGATGTGCGGCAGGTCACGCAGCAGGCCGCTGCCGCCGTTGCAACTGACCACGCGCTTGGCCGGGCAGCCAAGGTTCAGGTCCACGATGTCGAAGCCCGCGTCCTGGCAGATGCGCGCGGAGTCAGCCAGCGTCTCCGGGTTCGATCCGAAGATCTGCGCGCTGATCGGATGTTCGTCGTCGTAATAGGTCAGGTACCGTTTGCGTTTTACCTCGCGCATGCGGGAGAGGCCGTCTGCGGAGGTGAACTCCGTCATGATCAGCCCGCAGCCGGACTGCTGGTTCGATGTGGCCGTGTTCACATCCGAATCGCTGGCGATGTCTGCGGTGGAAAACTGGGACGCATTCTTAATAAAGCGGCGAAACACCGTGTCAGTCACGCCCGCCATGGGCGCAAGTACGGTGGCGGGCGCCACGTGCACGTTGCCGATGGTAAGGCTCGCGGGCACGGGAATTCCCGATGCATCGGCGGGCCTATCCAGCAGCGCGGTTCCATTGTTCTCCCAATTCTTTTTCATCGGCTCACATGCAGAAGCCTCCGCGCTGGCGGAGGCTTCTGTTCCGTACGGTTCTGCTCTTACTTGGTTGCTGCTGCGGCGGTCGCCGAGTCGCTTTTCGCAAACTTGCGCTTGAAGCGCTCGATACGGCCAGCGGTGTCGAGCATCTTCTGCTTGCCTGTGAAGAATGGGTGGCAAGCATTGCAGATTTCAAGCACAATATCGCTCTTGTTGGTGGAACGGGTCTCGAAAGTATTTCCGCAGGCGCATTTGACGTTCGTCGCCTTGTAGTTGGGGGGGATTCCTTGCTTTGGCATGGTTTCTCGCAATCTTGGTAAATCGGCCTGTTGCAACCTGGCCCGCGGTTCGCTTGCAGCGGTACACTCACGCCACATCGAAGTTCCCGTCGCGCTGTCAGGAGGCGACCTATGCATTCGATGCATGGGCCTGGCTCTTGATTCAGTCTACCGTTGCTCTGTCCTAACCGCAATGGCCCTGCAGCGCAACTTGTGGATGCCTGCAGCCGCTAACTGCGATACTGTGAGTTGTCGATGACTGCCTTTTTCCAGGACGACGCCGAGCAGCCCTGTTCCCATTGTGACGGCCTGGGCATGCGTATCGTGGAGGATGCTAACGGTGGTCGCCACGCGGAACCTTGTTCCTGCCGACGAGAGCGGCGCGTGCGCAAGGTTATCGCCCAGTCACGCATCCCGCGCCGTTATGAGCACTGCACCCTTGATAGTTACGAGTGGAGCTTCTCCGGCGCAAACCGCACCCTGAGCCGCGCCTATGCCTCTGCGAGAAAGTTCGTGGAGGGCTATCCGCTCGAGACGGACGGCACGGGGCTGCTGCTTACCGGTTCCATCGGGGTGGGTA